>JBDLJN010000047.1:0-16591 GCA_039714335.1 Planctomycetota bacterium | reverse complement strand
GCAAACCATTCGCCGGCCCTGGTATTTCACCCTTCTCAAAGCAGGCATCAGGATGGACATCAGCAATGCGATGATCGCGATCACCACTAATAGCTCAATTAGTGTAAATGCGTTGTTTTTTTTCATTTCTAGGTCACCTTTCATTTCTCATCCGACAGCGGACATTGAGTGTACAGCTGCCGAACCTCATTTCCATTCAGGGGGCGTTGCCAGACAGCAACATCATATATCAGGCCGTGAAAGGAATTCGATGTCATATTCTCAGTGCCTGACAGTATGTCCAGATCGGCGTCGGATTGGGAATAACCAATCCTGAAATCATCTTCGTCTTCGATAACGGCCCCGTGCGGATAGGACAGACGATTTGTCACATTCTTTACATCGGCGTAATAAGGAATCATTTTTTCAAGCTCCCATCTGTCACTGGAGCCATCCAGGTACCCCTTGAGTATATTTGCCCGGCGATCAATAACCAAAACAACATGATGCCAATCGGTGGACACGGGGTTCTTCGTCGAAAGCCAAGCATGTTGACCGTCCGTGGTTCCGGTCCTGAGTCTGAAATGCTCTTTTTGAATAATAATACTCCAGCCCGTATTGCCAAAGGGGTCCCGTTTGGTGGCGATAAACTGCCGCCTCTCTCTTGCTTGCGGGGACAGCGGTTTGAACCATATCGAAACGGTCAAACTGCCGCTGCCGGGATCCAGAATGTTGCCATAATTAACACCCCCGTCCGCTTGATAAGGATTGACCGATAAGACCTTGATCTTTTGTCCGGACATTGTCATCACATCCATAGAGTCAACCTTGCCCTCAATATGTCCGCTGAAATAGTCGTCACCAACAAGGTTTGTCAAACTCTCGCCCAAGCGCCAGTAGGCCTTCGGCTTTGAGCGTCTGATGGCCATTTCATAGTCAGACGGCAACTCCGTAGCAAACTGTTCAGGAGCAGTTTTACATGCATTACTGATTTTGCCATTTCGAACCGAAGCAGCCATGCCGGCTTTCAACCTCTTTGATGTATTAAATCGTGACGGATCGCTGTTGTCGCGAAGTTCGACCAATCCCTTAAATACATGCGTTTCGGTCGTATTCGTCGCCTCATCAACTTTAACACCAAACTCCGTACCGTAATCGACAATCGATGCCGTCGGTGTCTGAACAATAAAACCTTTTGCCTGGGCGGGCACCACCGCCGTCAGTTTGCCGCTTGAAAGCACCATCTGCTCATCTGTTAAAAGCTCAAAATCCGCCGGCGCTTCAATGAGAACCTTTGCGCCTGCGTTAAACACAATTTGGACAAAACCCTCTTTCAGGTTCAATCTCCCTGAACTCAACCTGCTGTCGCTCTCCAAATCCGTATACGATTGGCCCCATTTTGCATTCACCTGGTCGACCAGCGTGGCCACCTCCACGCTGTATTGCTTCTCGGGAGCAAACTTGATAAACAGCGCCATCAACAACATCGCCGCGGCACTCGTGATAAGCGTGAAAAGATTGAATTTGCTTATTTTTCGCTTTTCACGCGGCGGATAAACGACCTTCTGGATCAACTCCCGCTGCGGCTTTTCTTTGGGAATTTCAATTGCCGGGGCGGTTTTCTCGCTCTCAGCCAATATCGTCAGAAGTTCCATGTAGCTGTCCGGATTACCCAGATCCGACACAGCGTCTATCATATTCTGATTTAGCGTAACATCCGACATGCTCGGACACGACAGTTCTGAAAAAATTGAAACACACTCAACATACAAACGGACCTGCTCTTTGTCTTTCAATTTATCATTCAACCGCATCAACTGCTCGGCGGTCATCTCGCCTTCGAGCTGTATGACAATCAATTCATGGAGTTCGATGATATCTTTGGTGTTCACAAGCTGACCTCCCAAGCCGTGAGTGTTGTTGAAATACACTTTCTTAACATCATATAAATCGCCGCTAGCCGTTTGTACAACAATGACACAGACGCATCCGTGTCTTTTGCAATCTTCCGTACGGGTATATTCTGCTGATAGCGAATTTTGATGAGATTGGCATCGCGCAAATGAAGTTTTTTCAGACATCCCTGCAACGCGGACATGCGAATATCCAAACTCCTGTCCAGCGATTCGTTGGCATCAATAATATTGACCAATACTTCCTCGTCAAATTTCAGCGTGTGCTTCTGCTGGCGATAATAATAGCTGATTTTATAGCGGGCGATCTGCTTGGCCCATCCGTAGAAGTTAGTCCCCTCTTCAAACATATCAAACTTGGACCAGAGAATTGAGGCCACTTCCTGCATGATGTCTTCAGCATCCACATAGCTCGGAACACAGGCAACAATAAAGCCAAAGAGCTTTTTGTTATCCCTTAACAATAACTTTAAAAACTGGTCTTTTTTTCCCACTTCATACGGCCTTGTCAAAGACTTCTCTAATATCTATAATCACATGAATCTCAAGTGTGTGTAATTTTTTTTCATCATTTTATCAGTACTGCCCCAAAAACTTGAGACTTTTTTAATATAACTATTTGAGCTATAGAATGTTAGGATAAAAAACAACGGTATCGATTTGAACTGGTCGTTATCCTGCGGTAATATTTTTCTATTACCAATCAGGAGACATACGGCTAATGAGGGCAGTTTAAGGGCGGTAGGGTAGTCAATAATAGTCAAGAATACACAATTCTTTGATTGGTAAGGACTTATACCAATCACGATTAATTTATGCGCTCTGCGTACGGAGCACGACAAACCGATTGAATGATAGCTGGATTAAGAACCGAGTCGTGCCAGGCGTCGATTGCAGCATGACGAAGTGCATCATAATCAGATAACTCCTTTTCTAATAGCTAATTGCTTAAAGCTAACGGCTAAAAGCCGGAACAAAAACAAACCCAATCAAACCCAATTTGGGAACGCGGCCGTCTCGGTCGCACTTGTCTTTAACATACGGGCGCCACGCCCGCGTTCCCATCAGAACAATTCTTTTTGATCGATCTTGTGCTGGATCAGTTTGGCTCGTTTTTGGCCGGCCTGGGCCAGTATCCTGTTGACTTTTTTGGCATCTCCGGCGGCAATCGCGTCCTGCAGGGTCTGCAGGCGATCGGTTAGTTCCCCGATGGCCTCCACGCAGGTATCCGGATTGGTCATCAAAATATCCGTCCAGACATTCGACGGGCCGGAAGCGACACGCGTGGTATCAATAAACCCCCGGCCGGCAAACTTCATGTGCTGCTGACTAACGCTGTTGACCAGCGCCGCCGCCGCGATATGCGGCAGATGACTGACCATCCCGAAAATACGGTCATGATTGGCCGGGGACATCACCTGAACCCTACAGCCCAGCTTCGACCACAACTCATCCAAAACCTCAATCGCCTCCGCAGAAGTCCCGCGAACCCTGGTAAGTATACATTTGGCATTGACCAGCAGATCATCCCGGGCATATTCCACGCCACGTTTTTCCGAGCCGGCAATGGGGTGTGATCCGACATAATAAACGCCCCTGGGCAGGTGCATCGCCGCCCATTGATGGGGCAGGGTCTTCGTCGAGCCGACATCGGTTACAATACAGCCATCCTTGAGAAAAGGCACAATCTGCTTGAAGTAGTCTTCAAATGTCTGGATTGGCGTCGCCAAAATCACCATATCCGCACCCGTAATCGCCTGCTCCAGTGAGTCCACAATCTCACCGGCGACCTCATATTGCCGTGCCTTATCGCGTGTCGAAGAACGGTGGCTATAACCCACTATCCGGCTGCAGGTCAATGCTCGTTTGGCCGAAAGTGTTACACTGGAGCCCAACAGCCCCATCCCAACTACACTTATTTTCTTTAAGTTTCTCATAAACAAGTACTTACAATATAAAGACATGACGTAAATCGATACAGAAAAGTACCCTGAATACGGCTTTATGTCAATTTTTTTCTTTTATTTCGCTCGAAAAAATGCTACAATGAATCTCCTAAACTAAGAAAGCTGTCCAAAATACAGCGTGAGCGAGAATTCAGGTTCGCCGATGAGCGAACAGTTTTTTTATATACCCTTTACTCATAAAGATACATGAAAAATGGCTGAAGAAATAAAAAATGAGGTTGAAAATACGTCGAAGCAATATCTTCCTTTTGAGGAAGAGGTTGCCGCGATTGACCAGCAGATTGAAGACCTGAAAAAGCAGGATCGGACCAACTCGCTGCAGGGCCAAAATGCCCAGCAGATTCGCACCCTCCAGGTTCGCCAGACCGAACTGCTTAAGCAAATCTACTCCAATCTGACACCCTGGCAGACCGTACAGGTGGCGCGCCATCCGCAGCGGCCCATCCTGAGCGACTACCTGAATCTGATGTTCAAAGATGTTCGCCAAATGCACGGGGACCGCTGCTTCGGCGACGACCCCTCCATTGTAACCGCTCTGGGACAGATCGGTCATCAGAAAGTGATGATCATCGGCCAGAACAAGGGCAAGGATATCAAAGAAAAAGTGGCCTGTAACTTCGGATGTCCCAACCCGGAGGGCTATCGCAAAGCTCTGGCGAAAATGAAATTTGCGGAAAAATATAATCTCCCGATCGTGACGCTTATTGATACTCCGGGTGCTTATCCGGGAATTGGAGCCGAAGAACGCGGACAGGCCCAGGCCATCGCAGTTAACCTGATGGAAATGTCGCGGCTTCGCACTCCGATCGTCTGCGTCATCATCGGCGAAGGCGGTTCCGGCGGGGCCTTGGGGATCGGGATCGGTGACAAAGTTGCGATTCTTGAGCACTCTTATTATTCGGTTATCTCACCGGAGGGATGCGCGGCTATTCTCTGGCATGACGGTACGCAGGCGCCGGTTGCCGCCGAAGCGCTGAAGTTAACAGGCAAAGATTTATTTAAGCTCAATCTGGTGGATTCGATCATTCCCGAACCGCTGGGAGGAGCGCATCGAAATATCCATGACACCATCTACAATGCAGAACGATTTATCACCCGCACACTTTCTCAACTCAAGCGAGTCAGTCTCGACAAATTATTAGAGGATCGCTATGAAAAACTGAGAAATATCGGCATTAATTGTGCCAGAGCAGAGGAAATCGCATTACAAACAACGGAGAAGGAACGAACTGGAATCCCGGAGCGTTTATCTGTCAAAGCTCAGCTTGAAAAAAAACAACTGGAAAAGATTTGATGTGTTCGAGTTTTTTTTCAGGTGGCACTATCTACTGTTGTGTAGATATTTCACGCGGGTCAGTGCCCTCTTCAATGGCCTGAATCTTCTTAACACGCCGCAAATGACGCCCTGAAACAAAATTCGTCGTCAGCCACGTTTCAACAATCTTCCGCATCATTGTCGGCCCGATCAAATCACCCGAAAGGCACAAGACATTCGCATCATTATGTTCACGGGAAAGTTTCGCAGCCAGTTCGTCATAACATAATGCCGCTCGAATACCCTTGACTTTATTCGCCGCAATAGACATCCCAATTCCTGTTCCACAAACAAGAATCGCACGGTCCGCTTTTTTATCAGCAACTGCACTTGCAGCAAGAAATGCTGTATCCGGATAATCCACGGGTTGGTCACCCGGAGTTGAGCAATCAACACACTCAAGGCCCAATTGCGAAATAATCGCTTTAATCTGTTCTATGGCGTCGTGTCCCCGATGGTCATTCGCAACGGCAATTTTCATAAAATCTCGCTTTTCTTTTCTCTAATATTTTCTGATATTTGACAAAAACAGGTTCGATAGACATCCATATCAAGCTCTATCGGGTCTTGTATCTCGTTTTTCGGGTCTAACATAAAACACTTTTTAGAAGCCGACGGAAGCGACTGAACAATACTCGCTCGATGGCTCCGGCTCATCGTAAAAATCAAATCACTCTGCTCAATATCCTGAAGTGTCAACTGGCGGCTTCGATGGCTAGTTAAGTCAATCTGCTGCTCTCGGCACACTTCTATCGCATGGCGACTGGCGGGAGCGCCCTCAAATGCGGCGATTCCCGCTGAATCAATTATATACCCCAAATCGGCTAATCCGTCAACATGACAGCCCAGAATGTCAGAAAAATATTTCCGGCAAAATCCCGCTGCCATCGGACTGCGGCAGGTATTCCCGGTACAGACGAATAAAATCCGTACTGTGGACCACTCTCGAATCTGATCGATAGAAACGGCCCCTTCGCGCAGAACCTCAATATCACGTTTGCCCACTTTTACGACAGTACTGCTCTTTTTATAGGTGCATCCAAAATCCGGAGCATCCACAACAGCATCGATCCGTCCTTCAAAATAATCCAAAACCTGCTGCGCTGTCTGGGCGGGATCCTGGCCGGCGGGATTGGCACTGGGAGCAACAACCGGTGACTGGGTCTGTGAGAGAACGGCACAGGCGACCGGGTTCGCTGGATAGCGGATCCCCAAGGTGCCGTCCACATACAGCAGTTCAAAGACGTCTTTGGAGATATGTTCCGCGGTATACTTCAAAACACGCTCGTCCAATTCAAATACAACCGTAACCGGACCCGGCAGCGCATTTTGAACCAGTTTCCATGCCTTCATCCCCATCGTCGGAACGTATTTGGCAAGCTGTTCAAAGCTTCCGACGTGAAGCGTATAATGTTTTCCCAACTGGCGGCCCTTGACCTCATTCAGCCGCTGGAGCGCGTTTTTGTCAACCTTGCAGCCGATCCCATACACAGTCTCCGTTGGAAAAGCGACGAGTGAACCCGCATTCAGCAACTGGGCTGCCTTCTGGATGGCCACCGCGTCATCCAGCGAACAAATTTTCAACACCTCTGTCTTCACGCCCCGTTGTTGTAACAGAACAAGGAGGAAATTACCACCTTAAACCGTATTTTTGGCGCTTTCCACGAATTTAATGACATCCTGACGAACCTCATCCAACTTCATTCCCAACTCGCCAAGAACCTGCGCCCCGCGGCCTTCCTTTTCGTGCAGCAGTGCCAGCAGCAGATGCTCGGTGCCGATGTAATTGTGCTTGAGCGTCCGGGCCTCTTCGACCGCATCATCAATCAATTCATGGGCGTGCGTGGTGCGCGGCAGTGCGACAAATGTATCGTCGCCTTCCGGGTTGCCGGGAACGACCAGCTTTTTGACTTCGGCTTTGGCGTGCTTCAGGTCGATATCGCGATGGCCAAGAATATCCGCCGCAACGCCGTTTTTAACCTCGATCAGCCCCAGCAGGATGTGCTCAGTACCGATGTGATCGTGGTGAAATTTCTGTGCTTCCTGCCGTGCATGGGATAAAACATCCCGTGCATTTTCCGTGTACCGTTCAAACATGATAACTCCTATAAATGATATAATAGCATTCGTAGATCCTCATCCAAACCCCTTGGCATTTCTTAGAGCCTACACACCAATGCTGAAATTTCAATGACAAAACGCAACGATGAATAATCCGCGGTTAATAATTGTCTTCCTCAAAATGGACCTCAACGCCTTCGCGGTAGACAGCTTTGTCTCTTCGCATTTTCCATTGCATGATGAACAGGCGTATCGCCCAGCTAATGGCCGAAAAGCCCGCCATAAAGAAAATAACCATGAAAACAATAGCGATAATCGCTTTGAGCCACCAAACCAGCAGCCCCAGTCCAATCAGAAACAGACCGGTAAACAAACTGACCTTGGCCGCTTGAGTCGTGGCCTGACGAAACGGGTTGCCGTGGATAAAAAACCTAAACATACCAAAGCTCCTTTCAGGAGCAATTATGAATTATAAATTTTTAATTTTGAATTGAGGAACCCGCCTTTGGCGGATGACTTTTCTTAAATTAAGGTTCAACATTTAACATTCATAATTACTCAATGACAATTGGTTTTCATAAAAAAGGCGGGCCTCATTTTGAAGCCCGCCTTTTGATTCAGTACAATTACATTCCCATGCCGCCCATGCCGCCCGGAGGCATTGCAGGAGCTTCTTTCTTTTCGGGAATCTCGCTGACCATCGCATCGGTTGTCAGCAGCAGCGATGCAATGGAAGCACCATTCTGCAGTGCTGTCCGCTCGACCTTGGTCGGAACGATGATGCCGAACTTAACCATGTCGCCATACTGTTTGCTGACCGCTTCGTAGCCAAAGTTGTTCTCGTCGGACTCCAGCACCTTCTGAGCAACGATGGAGCCGTCCAGACCGGCATTGATCGCGATCTGCTTGATCGGGGCCACGACCGCGCGACGCACGATATCGGCACCGATCTTTTCGTCGCCTTTGCCCTTAACTTTATCCAGCACGGCCAGGCACTTGAGCATCGAAACACCGCCGCCGGGCAGAATGCCCTCTTCGACGGCCGCACGGCAGGCGTGCAGTGCATCTTCGACGCGGGCTTTCTTTTCTTTCATTTCCGCTTCGGTCGCGGCGCCGACATTAATGGAAGCGACCCCGCCGGATAATTTAGCCAGACGCTCCTGCAATTTTTCGATATCGTAATCGCTTGTGGATGCGTCGATCTCACGTTTGATCTGCTCAATGCGCCCCTTGATATCAGAGGTCTTGCCGCCGCCTTCGACGATGGTGGTATTGTCTTTGTCGATGGTAATGCGTTTGGCCGCACCTAACTGGCTCAGCTCAACATTTTCAAGCTGCAAACCGAGATCCTCGAACAGTGCCTGTCCGCCGGTCAGGGTTGCGATGTCGGCCAGCATGGCTTTGCGGCGGTCGCCAAAGCCCGGGGCCTTGACCGCACAGATCTGCAGCACGCCGCGAAGTTTGTTAACCACCAGTGTTGCCAGCGCTTCGCCTTCGATGTCTTCGGCAATGATCAACAGCGGACGACCCTGTTTGGCCACCTTTTCCAGAACCGGCACCAGCGACTTGATCGCGCTGATCTTCTTTTCATGGATCAGGACATAGGGCTTATCCAGGACGACCTCGCGGTCTTCGGGCTTGTTGATGAAGTGCGGACTGAGATATCCTTTATCAAACTGCATTCCTTCCAGCAGTTCGACTGTGGTTTCCAGCGACTGGCCTTCTTCAACGGTGATCACGCCGTCTTTGCCGACCTTTTCCATGGCCTGTGCCAGTGTTTTGCCGATCTCGGCGTCCTGATTGGCAGAGCAAGTAGCGACCTGCTGGATCTGCTTGCCGGATTCAACAGGTGTGCTCATTTTCTGCAATGCGCCAACCAACGCTTCGACGGCCTTGTCGATGCCGCGTTTGACCTGCATGGCGTTGGCGCCTGCGGTGATATTTTTGAGACCCTCTTCGAAAATCGCCTCGGCCAGGATCGTCGCGGTCGTGGTGCCGTCACCGGCGACATTGCTCGTCTTGGAAGCCACTTCCTTGACCATCTGGGCGCCCATATTCTCGTATGAATCTTCCAGTTCGATCTCCTTGGCGACCGAGACACCGTCTTTGGTAACGGTCGGGCTGCCGAAGGACTTTTCCAGAATGACATTGCGGCCGCATGGACCCAATGTTACCTTGACCGCGGCGGCCAGTTTGTTGACGCCTTCGCGAATCGCCGCACGGGCTTCTGTGTTAAATGCAATCTTTTTTGCTGCCATATTTCAAATCTCCTGTATTCTTGAGTTCCTGTGTTCTTGCGTCCTTGAGTTCTTATTCCACAATCGCCAAAATGTCGGACTCGTCCATAATCAGCAGTTCTTTGCCGCCCACCTTGACCTCGGTCCCAGCGTAGCTGGTAAACAGAACTTCCTGGCTCTTTTTAACGCTCATTTTGGCTCGGCTGCCGTCATCAAGCTGCTTGCCGTCACCGACAGAGATAATCTTACCGCGCTGCGGTTTTTCCTTGGCCGAATCCGGCAAAACAATTCCGCCGGCAGTGATGGCGTCCGCTTCCAGCCGCTGTACGATTACCTTGTCCCCTAATGGTCTGATTTTCATTGTGCTGCTCTCCTGTTATCAATTGACATTATTAATATTCTACCATTATTACGAATAAACACACATTTCGCAAATACTGTGCCAACATATCCGCCTAAACTTTCCCCATGAACACATAACTGTCTGCAAGCAAATGACTTATGCTATTCTTGCCCGGTCTAAAACAATCCCCTGAGCACCCTAAACGGCATACCCACCAGCGCCAACTCTGCCACCTTGGCAGGTGCTGCATGTTTTCGGGGCTGTTGTGGTGGCTCTTGGGCCGGCCCGTTTCAAAGGCAATCGGGCCTGTGCTGTACTATCCAGAAAGCTTAGTGTATACTATGGTTTTATATCTTTTAAGGGAACACATTATGAACAATTTAAGCCGACGTCATTTTCTTAAGCTGACTTCAACAGGACTGGCCGCGATGCTGCTGCCTTCGTGTGCGGCAGGCAACATCGCCCCGGCGAATAAACCCAATATTCTGTACATTAACATCGATGATTGGGGATGGTCAGACACTGGGTTTATGGGCAGCCAATACTATGAAACTCCCAATATCGACCAACTGGCAAAACAGGGCGTCATTTTCAAACATGCTTATGCCCCGGCGGCCAATTGCGCGCCCAGCCGGGCCTGCTGTATGTCCGGCCAATATACGCCACGGCACGGCGTTTACACCGTGAATAACTCGGATCGAGGGAATGCCAAGCACCGCAAACTGATCCCCACCAAGAACAAGAAAACTTTACCTGATGACAACATCACCATTGCAGAAGCACTTAAGGGCGGCGGCTACACAACCTGCTTTATCGGAAAATGGCATCTGGGCGAGGATGCATGCACCCAGGGGTTTGATATAAATATCGCCGGCTCACACATTGGCCACCCCAAAAGCTATTTCAGCCCTTATCAGAACGAACGCCTGACCGACGGCCCCAAGGGTGAGTACCTGACGGATCGGCTGACAGATGAGGCAGTTGATTTTCTGTCCAAACACAACAAAGATAATCCTTTCTTTATGTACTTCGCGTTTTATACCGTGCATATGCCACTGCAAGCAAAAAAGGAAACCATTCGGAAATACGAAAATAAAAAAGGAAATCAGCAGCATAACAATCCAAAGTATGCCGCGATGATCAAGCACCTGGATGATAATATCGGGCGGTTAATGAAAAAACTGGAAGAACTGGGGCTTAAACACAATACGCTGATCCTGTTTACCTCCGACAATGGAGGGGTTTTCAATGTCTCCAAACAATGGCCGCTGAGAGCGGGGAAAGGATCTTACTATGAAGGCGGCATCCGGGTGCCGATGTTTGTCTGCTGGCCCGGCAGGACAACCGCAGGGCGAATCTGCGACACCCCTGTCAGCGGGATCGATTTTTATCCAACTTTTTTGGATGCCGCCAGCGTCAAAAAACACGACGGCAAGATCCTTGACGGCGTCAACCTGATGCCATTGATAACCGGCAAGGGAGATTTGCAGAACCGGCCGCTGTTTTGGCACTTTCCGGTCTATTTGCAAGGCGGCAACGCAGAGACGCAGGATCCGGTCTTCCGAACACGCCCGGGCTCAGCGATGCGTTACGGTGGCTGGAAGCTTATCGAGTATTTTGAAGATGGAACAGTGGAGCTCTACCATCTTAAAAATGACCCAGGCGAAAAAGTGAATCTGGCCGAGCAAAAGCCCGAGACGACAAACGAATTGCTCGCAATGCTCGCTGCCTGGCGAAAACAAACAAATGCGCCTGTCCCGAGAAAGAAAAATCCTCAATATGACCCCGCAGCCGAAAAACAGGCGGTTCAGCGCTTTCGTTCAAAAGAAAGCATGAACGATAAATGATATGGGTTGCATTTTTTGCAGCTTTAGTATATAATATTCTATAGGGTAACGTTCTTTGAAAATTCGGGGGCGACTGGCTTCGACCGGACAGGTAGATGGCCGGGTGGCATGCCCAGGATGACGGTTGGCCTGGCTAAAAATCCGTTACAATTTTTAACTGGCAACTACCAGTATAAACTGGCTGCTTAATGCGGCCCGTCCTGTGAGAGTTCTTTCCGCGGCTTTCACGAGGGCGCCGACAGCGGAATAGTTTGCCGATGCGTTCGCGGTCGGTGAGCGAAACTTAGTGAACTAGCGACAACAACAGCCTGTCGTTTGGCGGTTGTTTGGGCGAATCTTAAACGAACGACTATGCATGTAGAGGCCTTGCTTGAAATGTCACGGGACGGGGGTTCGACTCCCCCCGCCTCCAGTGTCTGAGATTTCTGTAAGTTGCTTTCTTTAGGTAGCTTACCGTTTTCTTTTATGAACTCTTCTTCGTCGTTTGACACGCATACGACACGATTTTCGTGGTTTTCTTCTGTATCAGAACTGTTCAGAAGCTTTTCAGCGACCATCTTCAGTAAGAGCATTTAGTCGCTCATCGTTTGCCCGTGCATATGTATTCATAGCAAGGTCAGGCGTAGAATGCCTTATGATACATCCATCGAATTTATATGAAATGGCCGGCCCCGCAATGCAATGTGACTGGCTGCGTTCAGTTGATGAGAATTTTGGGTGTTATGAATTATATCCCAATTGGGAGGGATGGAATGAGCCGCCTTCGCCGGACTTTATAAACAGAGTCATCTGGAATGTTATTGCTTGTGTATCCAAAGGGATTGTTTAGCAACTCTTTAAAAACATTCTTCTCATCTGCCTTGGACTGAGCCCAAAACGCTTTTTGAATCGTTTGGAAAAATGAAAAAGATCACCAAAACCCAATCTATCACTTATCTGCGAAATGGTCAGATTAAGGTCACGCAACAGATAGGCTGCATGATCCATTCGAGCTTGGTTGGCATATTTAACTGGCGGCTCGCCAAAATATTTTTTGAACAAGACGCAAAAATGCGGCACTGAATAGCCGCTCAGCTCCGCCAAATTTTCAAGGCTATGTGAAAGTTCTGGATTATTGTCAATATATATTTTGGCTTCAAGAATTGTATGTGGAACAAACTCCTGATCTCTATTAGAAAAACCACGTTTTACTTTGAGAAGAAGATTCTCGAACAGGTTTTCAACGATTGACATAATCGGCTCACGAAAGACTGTCAGCTCATGCAGCATCTCCCCGAAAATATTTTCTATTTCCGTTCTACCCCCAAAATTCGTAGGCCTAGCCAATGGGATGCCCAGCTTATTTATAAATCGCTCCGCAACAGTACCCTCAAAATGAAGCCATGAATGTTTCCAATTGCTGCCTTCAATTTTCCTATTGCCATAATGCTGGCGACTACCCGGAGGCCAAAGTATAATTGTCGTCGGCTCAAAGACCTGCTCTCCGTCATCGATACCAATTATACTAGAATTGTGAAAACACATCAACAGATAGTCCCCCGTTCCAACCGGCCTATCAACCATAAATTTATCCATAGGCTCATGAACGCCAATACCTGATATAATTAGGTCTGACTTGACAATTACCGAAGGACTGAAAAATATTTTGGATACCGTTTTCATAATAATATACAAGTTTTTAATAACTATATCCATTCTCAGAAAAAAATAAAGTAGTATTATGAAAATACATTATTAACCACTTTCCAGGAGATTAAAATGAGTTTTGATGGAATGGCCTGCAACATGAGTAATATTTCGTTTCTTTCCAACGCCGAAACACGTTCTGTTTCCAGTGAAAATCGAACAGGTGGAAAATCTGCCGGTGGAATGGAGCCAGTTGAAATAGACCCGGAAACTAATCAACCAATCGGCCCATCCCGTGAGCTGGGCTTGGGTTGGAAGACGCACGCTTGGGATACTATCCAACCCGGTGAAACATTCACAATGGCAGATATCGAAGGATCGGGAACCATACAGCAGATATGGCTTACACCTACCGGATGTCATCGTCACAGCATCTTAAGGATCTATTGGGACGATCAGGAAATCCCCAGCGTCGAATGCCCGATTGGAGATTTTTTTGCTTCAGCTTACGCGAACCAAGGCCACTCGCCGATTTCTTCTTTGGCGGTATGCGTAAACCCGGGAAGCGCGTTCAACTGTTATTGGCCCATGCCTTTCCGCAAACGATGTAAAATCACACTGGAGAATATTGGCCTGAATAATACGATAATCTTTTTCCAGATTAACTATGCCCTTGGAGAAGTCTCTGAAGACGCCGCATATTTCCACGCACAATTCCGACGGGTAAACCCGCTTCCCTATAAAAAAGTTTATACTATTGTAGATGGTATCCGCGGAAAAGGACACTATGTAGGTGTTTACATGGCCTGGGGATTGAACAATAACGGCTGGTGGGGTGAAGGGGAAATAAAGTTTTATATGGACGGCGACATACCCGATGGAAAAACTGTGGATGAATCTGTGGCTGAACACGGCGGAGATTGTTTCCCGACAATCTGCGGTACGGGAACAGAAGACTATTTCTGCGGATCGTATAACTTTGATGTTAAGGGGAAATATACGGAGTTCACAACTCCTTACGCCGGAGTACCGCAGATTCTCAGACCTGACGGAACATACAAATCACAAACGCGATTCAGCATGTATCGCTGGCACATTACTGACCCGATCAGGTTTAATGACGACATTGCGGTAACGATACAGGCGTTGGGACATCGCGACGGAGGCAGACTCTTCATGCCGTTGCAAGATGATATTGCTTCAGTAGCGTTCTGGTATCAAACCCTACCTACTGCACCGTTTCCCGAACTTCCCACAAGAAACTATCTCGAAATTATCTGATTTATTTTCACAGCTATTTTTCGGCAACTCAACATCTTCAAGCCAAGTGCTGTTCGATCCAAAAAAAGTTTCCTGGCATTTGGAGGAAAAGTACAGGTTGATTTTAAAAAGGTCTTATTATACTGGTTAGGCACCATGAAGATTGACCGGTTTTACGGCAAAAGAATACATAAATTTCGATGAGACAATACTTCACATGGTTGCAGACCGTATAAGGAGAACTATCGACTCTTTGATTCCGTCAGGCATTTTGTCCCAGTTGCTTGCAACCTCCCGCAATTATTTTGACACGCATATGACACACTTTATCTGTAAAGAAGTGTCAGAGGAGTGTATTTCAAGTGTAAGCTTTTGTTCAAAACTGGAAAGGTTGAAATTTTCGCAAGCATCTGTTTTTGCAAGAACTTGTGTGATTTCTGTTGTATTTTTGTCAGCGTTCTGTAATAATGTGTTCAGGTAGGCTAAGGGGGTTCGACTCCCCCCGCCTCCATCCTGCGTCGCTCGTTTTGCGAGCTATGCAGGATGTCCTACGTAGCTTCAGCGAAGTAGGACTTTACAACTTATGTTCAAAGATAATCGATGTGAAATACGTTTACTTGCTTGAGAGTTTGTCAGAACCCGGAAAAAGATATACCGGAGTCACATCCGATTTGAGCAATCGTTTTAAAGAACATAATGCTGGTAAATCACCCCATACAACAAAATTTAAACCATGGAGAATTGTTGTTGCTATTCGATTTGCCGACGACCGCAAAGCTGAGATGTTTGAAAAATATCTCAAATCCGGATCAGGCCACGCATTTGCGAAAAGACACTTCTGGTAATCCAGCGCTATTCAGTTCCTGAACCCTTTTAGCTCCCCAGCTCGGCGTCTTTTTTCAGGACTTTTTCGGTCTGGGCTGCGCGAAAATCGGTCAGTGTTTTTGCCATGGCCGCATCGCTTAACGCCAGTATCTGCAATGCGAACACCGCAGCGTTTTTGGCGCCGGCTTTGCCGATCGCCATTGTTCCGACCGGCATTCCCGGAGGCATCTGCACAGTGCTGAGCAATGCATCCAATCCGCACGGCCCTTCTTTGGCCTGCATCGGCACGCCGATAATCGGCAGTTGAGAGTGTGCCGCCATGGCTCCGGCCAGATGCGCTGCCATTCCCGCGGCCGCAATGATGACCTTGACCCCGTTATCCGCTGCATTGGCCGCGAATTCACATGCGACCGCGGGTGTCCGATGCGCCGATAGAATCCGCACGATCGGGTCAATCCCAAACTCTTTAAGCTGCTTGATACAACTTTCCATCACGGGCAGATCGCTATCTGAACCCATCAAAACCGCTACCGGAGACTGTTTTGTTTTAGCCATTGTATTTTCCCTGACTGACTTGTACAATTAATATAAACGACATCTTTTCAAACGAACCAATACTATACCCGCTGCGTCGGGTGTTTGCAAGCTTTCAAAATGGAGTTGAAAAATGAATGTCCGAAAACCAGCAGTTGCCGGTCAATTTTATGGCGGAAGCCGGGCACAATGCCTGGCCGAGATCGATGAATGCCTGCCTCTCCGGGATTTGACGGTCGAACTGCCCAACCCTGTTATCGGTGCAATCGTCCCCCATGCCGGCTGGGTATTCAGCGGCGAACTGGCGGCTAAGGCATTTCAGGCCATTCGGCAGGCCAATCAGGATGTGGACACGTTTGTGATCTTCGGTGCCGCGCACCGCTATTTCGGCGGCGCGGTCGTATATGACAGCGGAGCGTGGGAAACCCCCCTTGGGCAGGTCGAGATCGATGCAGAACTGGCCGCCGAGATCGTCGACAAAGGCGCCGCCGCTGACCGGGATGCCCATTGTGGTGAACACAGTATTGAGGTCCAGGTGCCTTTTATTCAACATTTGTTCCCCAGCGCCAAAATCGTGCCCATTATCGTCCCGGTTGCAGATTTTGACCCTACATTCGGCACTCATGTCGGCCAATTGCTGAACAGCAAGCAGGATAAGAAAATCGTCTGCGTTGCTTCGACCGA
>JBDLJN010000046.1:0-16772 GCA_039714335.1 Planctomycetota bacterium | reverse complement strand
GGGATGTTGTGACCAGCTTCAGGGACAGGTTGAGGCTCTGACGGCTACGCTTGCCACGACTGAAGGGCAGCTTCAGCAGGAAGCCTCCCAACGTCAGCAAACCATTGAGCAACTTCAACAGCAACTTGAGGACAAGAAGGCTGAGCTGTCCGAAGCTGGCGAACACCTCGAACAGCAGCTTAATGAGTATCGGCAGTCAGAGGAAAAACTCCAGGGATGCTGTGACCAGTTTCAGGGCCAGGTCGAGGATCTGACCGCTCAGTTGGTCACGACCAAAGAGCAGCTTCAGCAGCAAGCCTCCAAGCGTCAGCAGGACGAGGAGCGGGCACGAGAGCAACAGGTCCAGCTTGAGCAGCAGATCAACGAACATCAGCAGTCGGGGGAAAGACTGAAGAAATACCGTAGCAAACTGGACCAACAAGTTCCAAAAAGTACAGGTACGGGTGTTTGCAAAAGATTTCCAATGTAGGGTATGTTTGACTCAGGCAGAATGCCTGAGCTATCTTATTTGCGCCGCCGTTCGTTCCATGTGTTTGATCCGGTAGAGGCGGGGGGAATAGCCGTGGAACTTTTTGAAGTTTTTTGAAAAGTGGTAGGGGTCCTCGAAGCCGACCTGAAAGGCGATCTCTTTGACTGTCAGGCCCGTGGTCAAAAGCAGGTTCGCGGCCTTGTTGAATTTTAAACGTGTTAAGTACTGACCGGGAGGAATGTAGCAATGCTTCTTAAAAAGCGTGGACATGTAGCGAACATCAATCCCACATTTGTCAGCGACGTTGCCGGGAGATTTGACCGAGGAGAAGTGCGTGTCGATGTATTTTTTACATTTCTGATAGGTTTCCATGGAAATCGCAGAACTGGTGATTGGCTGGATTGAAGAGGATGACTGTTCAAGAAGAAGGATCTGCAGATACGCGCAGCAGATTTCCTGCGAGAAGCTTGGTTTTTCATGACCCGCCTGCAGGATTTGATTGAAAAGGTCAAGGGTTTTATCCTGATTAGCGACTTCAATGAAATGTTTTGTTGCCAGCGTGCTTTTTCTGAAAAGGTTCGCCGCCTGATTTCCTATAAAGGTGACAAAAATATGTTCCATTGGATTGTTCGGGTCCGATTTGTAGTGATGGGCGGTTCCTGGTTCAAATCCGGTCAGAATGCCCGATCTCAACGGCAGAGTTTGTGAGTTGATTTCCAGTGTTCCTTCGCCGCTAAGTGTATATTTAATAAAGAAATAGGGATACGTATTCCGGTTGATGTCAAAGTCGGGGGCACACTTTTCGTAGCCGCCGCAAACGATCGCAAGTCCCTTGGCGTCGCCGGGTGCGGTGTCATAGTAAAAATAATCAGCGTTTACCACCTTTCCGGGAGTGCCGGTTGTGTACTTTTTCTTGATTTTTCTTCGAAAAACACTGGTTTCCATGGTTACCCCAAAAGATGTTACGATTATACATCAAACAATTACATTTGTCTATTTCATTTGACATTTTTGAGATTATAATATGCCGTTGAGTTTACTAAATGATATGAACTGCTAATATCGCTTTCGTTTGGAGTTTATAAGTGGATTGTTGTTTCGGCCAAAAGAAATCATGGTGCCGTCACGGGATACAGGCTTGGTTGACGGCAACGGCTTTAAGTGTATCGTTGGTGACGGGTGTTGCAGTTGCAGCTGAAGATACAAAAGAAAAAGGCATCCAAAGCCCAACCCCGCCAAAGCCGATTCGTGCGGCTCGTTCTGTGCATCTTGCCTATCCGGCGCCGGAATCGGTTTTGTTTTACAATGAGGTTGCTGTTGAGCAATCACAGAAGGGAAGCTATTTCAGTGTTTGTGGTTTCGGACACGGATATTTTGGTATTCAGGAACGGCACAATGATAAAGTTGTGATTTTTTCAATTTGGGATTCAAATGAGCATAATAACCCGAACCTTGTTGAGCAGGAAAAGCGGGTGAAGGTTCTTTATGCGGGCGAGGATGTTCATATCCGCAGATTCGGCGGCGAAGGAACCGGCGCTAAAAGTCTTTTCAAATATGACTGGAAACTGTCGGAGCGATATAAGTTTCTGGTTTCAGCTCGGGTTGTCGGGGAACGTACCGTCTATGCGGCTTATTTTTACATCAATGAAAAACAGCAGTGGAAGCATCTTGCAACATTTTCAACGCTTAGCAAGGGAAATTACCTTAAAGAGCACTATTCATTCGTTGAGGATTTTCGACGAGATTTCGAAAGCGCAAAGCAGGTAAGAAAGGCTCGTTTTGAAAATGGATGGGTGAAAACACTTCAAGGGCAGTGGCTTCCGCTGACGAAGGTACGGTTCACCGCCGATTCGACGCAGTCGATGAACATTAATGCCGGTGTAGTTGAAGACGGTTTCTTCCTGCAGACCGGCGGAGAAACAAAGAACCAAACGCCGTTATGGTCATATATGGAGCGTTTGCCACAGGGACTGTCTTTGCCTGAGGACATAAAAAAATAGGGACAAGAGAACTAATATTACGGGAAAATAAGAAAAGGATAAACACATGGGTAATCGAAGAGATTTTCTAAAGAATATGACGCTGGCTGTCGGCACGGGAGTAATCCTTAGTGGTTGCAGCGAGTCCAGTCGATCCAGTGCAGATTTGCCGGGGTTAGGGGCCGGATTTAATATGTCCGGCTACCGTGCACCGAAAATCCCAACTGTTAGAGTTGGTTTTGTCGGTCTTGGGATGAGAGGGCCTGGTGCCGTTGAGCGCATGACGCATATCGAAGGCGTCGAGATAAAGGCGATTTGCGACAATCGCAAATCCTGTACCGATAAGGTAGAAAAAATGCTCGCCGAACGCAACTTTCCCAAACCGGCGGTTTATACCGACAGTGACGATGCGTGGAAAGAAATGTGCCGACGTGACGACCTTGACCTGATCTATATCGCTACACCGTGGGAACTTCACACGCCGATGGCTGTTTATGCGATGGAGAACGGCAAGCACGCCGCCACCGAGGTCCCGGCGGCAACGAGTTTGAAAGAATGCTGGCAACTGGTTAAAACCTCCGAACGCACCAAAAAGCATTGTGTCATTCTCGAAAACTGTTGCTACGACTTTTTCGAGATGCTGACATTGAATATGGCCCGGCAGGGATTGTTTGGCGATATTATTCATGGCGAAGGGGCGTATATCCATAATCTGGTCGATTTGAACTTCAATAAAGATGGTTATGCGGATATGTGGCGGCTGAAACATAATGCCAAGCGTAACGGCAACCTGTATCCAACACACGGGTTGGGGCCGATCTGTCAGTGTATGGATATTAACCGCGGTGACCGGATGGATTATCTGACCTGTATGGCGAGCAATGATTTTACGATGAACGCCGAAGCAAAGAAGCGCGCGGCAGAAGACAATTTCTACTTGCCATATGTCGATCAGCCATACCGCGGCAATATGAATACAACCCTGGTTCGGACGGTTAAAGGCAGAACCATCATGATCCAGCACGATGTCAGTTCGCCGCGGCCGTATTCACGCATTCATCTGCTTTCGGGTACCAAAGCGTTCGCCCAGAAATGGCCCAAACAGTACATTGCTTTCGGCCATGAAGTGGCTTCAGACGAAAAGATGAAAGACCTGACCGAAAAGTATTCGCCTGAAATCGTTACGCGAATCGGCGAGATGGCCAAGAAGGTCGGCGGACACGGCGGGATGGACTTCCTGATGGACTGGTCGCTGATCAATTCACTGCGAAATGGCCTGCCCGTTGATATGGACTGTTACGATGCGGCGTTGTGGTCCTGTATTACGCCGCTGTCGATCAAATCAGTTGCCAATCGGTCTAACTCGGTCGATGTGCCTGATTTTACACGGGGCAATTGGAAGACGAATAAGCCGGTGGCGCTGGAACTGGCAGCTGTTACAGAAGTGCGCGGCATCCAAAAAGCGGACGCGTCCGGACAGTTGAATGTAGAATAGCCCCTGATACGCTTGTAACCGATAAATATGATTGAATGAGAGTATTTAATGACCCCTAAAAAAACACTATTGATTATCGCGGCCGGCATGGGCAGCCGTTACGGCGGCCTGAAGCAGATCGATCCGGTTGGGCCAAACGGTGAGATTATTATTGACTATTCGATGTATGATGCGATCCGTGCGGGCTTTGACAAGGTTGTTTTCGTGATCCGTCATTCGTTTGATGCCGCATTCCGTGAGAAGATCGGCAGTAAGCTGGAAGGTTGTGCCGAGGTGGCGTATGCCTACCAGGAACTGGAGGCTTGTTTGGACGGTGTTTCGCTGCCGGCAGATCGCGAAAAGCCGTGGGGGACCGGCCATGCGATTTTGGTTGCCAAGGATGTGATCGATGAACCGTTCGCGGTGATTAACGCGGATGACTATTACGGCGTCCAGGCGTATCGCATCATGGCCGATCAACTGGAGCACATGGCGGCGAATGAAGATGAGTATGCGATGGTTGGTTATGTCCTGCGGAATACGCTGTCAGAGTACGGAACCGTTGCACGCGGGGTGTGTCACCATGATGATCAGATGTACCTGGCCGATGTGACCGAGCGAACCAGCATTCGCAAAGAAGGCGAGGGGGCGGTCTTTATCGATGAGCAGGGCGCGGAGCAGCCGCTGACAGGTGACGAGGTCGTTTCGATGAACCTGTGGGGATTGGGGGCGGATGTCTTCGGGTATCTCCAGCAGCAGTTCAACGACTATCTTCAGCAGCACATCGGGGAAAATAAAAGCGAATTTTATATTCCCACAGTCGTAGATACGCTGGTCAAGCGTAAACAGAAAAAAGTGAAGATACTGAAGACACACGATAACTGGTTCGGTGTGACGTATCGAGAAGATAAGGAAATCGCTCAGTCGTGTGTTTGCCAATTGATCGAGAAAGGTGTCTATCCTGAAGAACTTTGGGGGGCTTATTCTTCGTAGCATCTTACTGTTAAAGGAAAACAAAACCGGGACGTTATTATGAAATGGGATATACTGTGTGTTACGCTGATTAGTATGTTGGTTCCAATGACTATTGCGCAAACTACGATTTCGATTATTCCTGAACCGGTGAGTGTTCAGTCTGAGTTGGGCTTTTTCGAACTGACGCAGAAAACGGTGATTATAACGGATCAGCATACGCAAAAACTGGGTGAGCAGTTTTCGGAGATGCTGGCTCCCGCGACCGGATTTAAGCATGCTGTTAAAGCGGCCAACAGAGGCCAGAAAAATGTGATTCTTCTTGCATTGAATCCCCAAAGAGAGGACTTAGGCAAAGAAGGATATAAACTGACAGTCAATTCCAATCAAATATGGATTGAAGCGGCAGATAAAGCCGGGCTTTTTTATGGAATACAGACGTTGCGACAGTTACTCCCAACTGAAATCTACAAGCAGTCTGTGGTTGAAGGTGTCGAGTGGGTCATTCCCTGTGTGACGATTGAAGACATGCCGCGTTTCAAATGGCGGGGGCTGCATCTGGATGTTGCTCGACACTTTATGCCGAAAGCGTTTGTCAAGAAATACATCGACCTGTTGGCCCTACATAAAATGAATACGTTTCACTGGCACCTGACGGAAGATCAGGGCTGGCGGATCGAGATCAAAAAATACCCGAAACTGATCGAAGTCGGTGCCTGGCGAAAAGAAACCGTTATTGGAAAAAACTCCGGGAAGTACAACGGCAAACGTCACGGCGGCTTTTATACGCAGGAGGATGTTCGCGAGATCGTTGCGTATGCAAAAGAACGCTATATCACGGTTGTTCCTGAAATTGAAATGCCGGGACACTGCAGGGCGACCCTTGCGGCCTATCCGGAGTTGTCCTGCACGGGCGGCCCGTTTGAGGTCAAAACGAACTGGGGTGTGGAACCGGAGGTTTATTGTGCCGGTAACGATACTGTTCTTCAGTTTCAAAAAGATGTCTTGACGGAGGTTTTAGCACTTTTCCCGAGTGAGTATATTCATATCGGCGGGGATGAGTGCCCCAAGAGCCGATGGGAAAAATGTCCGAAGTGCCAGACACGGATCAGGGCCGAGGGGCTGAAAGACGAACATGAGCTGCAAAGCTGGTTTGTCAAGCAAATCGACACCTTCCTGGCTGGAAAGGGCCGTCGTTTGGTGGGCTGGGACGAAATCCTCGAAGGTGGGCTTGCTCCGGGATCGACGGTCATGTCCTGGCGAGGTGAAGCGGGCGGTATTCGAGCTGCGAAAGCCGGTCACGATGTTGTAATGGCTCCGAACAGCCATACCTACTTTGATTATTATCAAGCAGAGCGAAAAACAGAACCGTTAGCGATAGGTGGATTTCTGCCATTAGAGAAAGTTTACAGCTATGACCCGATTCCCGCCGTGTTGACCGCGGAAGAGGGCAAGCATGTTCTCGGTGCGCAGGGTCAGCTCTGGACCGAATACATGCCGAACGGAGGGCATGTCGAATACATGGCGTTCCCACGAGCGTGTGCATTGGCCGAAGTAGTCTGGACGCTGGCTGAAAACAAGGATTATAAGACATTTTATTCCCGCCTTCTAACCCATGCAAAGCGGCTTAAAAATTTAGAGGTGAATTTCCGCCCGCTTGATCCGCCGAGAAGAACCGTCGGCAATTGGAAATCCGGCCAGACGTCTGAAGATTACAAGCCGATGACGTGGGATTTGACTTCGCATTTAGAGGGTTCCGGGGCATACATACTGACGTTTAACTATACCTCCGGCGAACACCGACTGGATATTCGGTCGCTTGAAATCCTGGAAGACGGGACGGTTGTCGATCAGGATGAGCATCTTGGCATCACGGGCGGGCGCAATGAGAACAACACCTATAAAGTGAAAATTCCGGAATATAAGAAAACGGCCAAGTACGCTCTTCGAGCGGTTATTCGCAGTGACGGCGGGGCCGATTCCAATGGTAAGATTTTTCTCGTAAAACAATAATTTGTGTGGAGGACGAACAAATGGGTTATGATTTAGCTCAGATCGCAAAACAGTTTCAGATCTATGGTGATTTTTTGAAAGCGGAACCCTATGGGACCGGGCACATCAACGACACTTATCTGGTGACGTATAATCAGGCCGGTTGCCAGACTCGATACATTTTTCAGCGGGTCAATCATTCTATTTTCAAAGATCCGCCAAGTTTGATGGACAATATCATTCGTGTGACTGACCATATTCGAAACAAACTTGGGCAGACGGGCCTGACGGATATCTCCCGGCGTGTGTTGACGGTTCTTCCTACTCATGATGGGGCGGGGTATTATCGGTGTGATGTTGGGAATTACTGGCGGGCGTACTTCTTTATCGATGGGGCGCGAACGTATGACGTCCTTGAGACCCTTGAACAGGCCTATCAGGCAGCCAAGGCGTTGGGCGAATTTCAATGCCACCTGGCTGATCTGCCGGAGCCGGCCCTGGTCGAAACGATCCCGGATTTTCACAATGCACATAAAAGATACAAGACTTTTCTGGAGGTTCTTGAGAAAGATCCCTGCGGCCGCGCTGCTTCAGCGAAAGCGGAAATTGATTATCTGAAGGCCAATGCCTCGCTGTTTGATGTGCTTCCAAAACTGGTCGAAGCGGGGGATATTCCGATGCGTACGACGCATAATGATACGAAGATCAATAATGTCATGATCGACGATGAAACCCATGAGGGTGTTTGTGTGATCGACTTGGATACGGTGATGCCGGGGTTGTCGTTATATGACTTTGGGGATATTGTACGGACAACCGCATCGAACAGTGAAGAGGATGAGATAGATCTGTCCAAAGTGAAAGCTGAGATCCCGCGGTTTGAAGCGATTCTAAAAGGGTATCTGGCCGGAGCCGGTGTCTTTCTCAATCAGGCCGAGGTTGACCACTTGGTCCACTCTGGCAAACTCATTACGATGGTTATCGGGACCCGCTTTTTGACGGATTATCTGGACGGTGACAATTATTTCAAAGTCCATCGGGACGGTCACAATCTGGACCGGTGTCGAACTCAGTTTAAGCTGGTTCAATCGCTGACTGAGCAGGAAGAGGCGTTAAACCAATTGGTTAAGAAATGTTATCAGGAAATTGTAAAGGATAATTAAATATGCGTGTATTGATCACCGGCGGAGCCGGTTTTATTGGCAGTCATATTGCAGAGCACTATACATCCAAAGCCGATGTTCGGGTGCTGGACAATCTGCGAAGCGGATACAAAGAGAACCTGGCAGGATTTGACGTTGAATTCATAGAGGGTTCAATTACAGATCGTCAGACCGTCAAAGAGGCGGTCAAGGGCGTGGATTATATTTTCCACTTAGCAGCGATGATCAGTGTACCTGAGTCAATGGAAAAGCCGGTTGAATGCGTCCAGATCAATACGCAGGGAACGCTCAATGTCCTGCAGGAAGCCGCTGATGCGGGTGTGAAGAAATTGTGCTTCAGCAGTTCCGCGGCCAATTACGGCGACAACCCGACGGTTCCGAAGATGGAGACGATGATCCCTGAGCCGAAAAGCCCCTATGCGGTAACCAAACTGGACGGGGAGTATTACTGTGGGATTTTTGCTGGTGAAGGATGGCTGCAAACAGCCTGTATGCGGTACTTCAATGTGTTTGGTCCCCGGCAGGATCCCGGCAGTCAGTACGCCGCGGCGATCCCGATCTTTATTCACAAGGCCCTGCGTAATGAGCCGATCACCATTTTTGGCGATGGCCAGCAGACGCGGGACTTTATTTATGTGAAAGATATTGTCGCGGCCAATGCGTTTTTAGCAGAAACAGCAGGCGTGACCGGGGTTTATAATGTTGCTTACGGCAAGCGCCAGACGATCAATGACATTGCCCGGAAGATTATTCAGTTGACCGGTTCGCAATCGAGCATTGAATATGCACCGTCGCGGGCCGGTGACGTCAAGCATTCCCAGGCGAGTATCGAGAAAATTACGGCGACCGGTTTCGTGCCGGGGTCGGATTTTGATTCCGGGCTTGTCAAAACAATCGAATTTTTCTCACAAAGCGGGCGGTAATCAATAAGAGAGAACTCAAACTTTAAAAGGATTTTAATGATGAAAAAAGGAATTGAATTTATACGGCTTGTTGGTGAAGAGCGGCGGGTTGGTAAAACACTGGCCGAAGTGTCCCGTCACTGGAAAGAGGGCGAGGAGAAGTTCTTGTTCATCAGTCCGCATGATGATGATGTTATTCTGGGCGCGGGCCTTTTTATGCAATTAGCTCATCAGGAAAACGTGCCGATCCATGTTATGGTTGTCACGGATGGGGCCATGGGATACTGCAGTGAAGAAGAAAAAGACGGCATTGTTGATATCCGCCGGAAAGAAACGTATGACTGTTATGAGTCTCTGGGGATTCCGAGAGAGAATATTCACTGCCTCGGTTTTCCGGACTGCAATTTGAGTGATTACCAGGGCCGTCGAGAGGCAAAGCCGTCAGATGCTGCAGTAGTTGCCGGTTATACGGGTTTGCAAAATGCGTTTACCCATTACCTGCGAGAAATTGCTCCAACTCAGTGTTTCCTGCCGACGTCGAATGATTTGCATCCAGACCATAAATACGTTCACCAGGAACTGTTGATCAGCCTGTTCCATTCCTGCGGAAGTATCTGGCCGGAACTGGGAACGCCTTTGCAGCATGTGCCGTTCGTTCATGAGATGGGGGTCTATTGTGATTTTTCGGAACCGCCGCAGCTTCGTGTCAAAACACCGGAGTCGATATTGGAAAAGAAACTTGAAGCCATCGCGGTTTTCAAGTCACAAAAGCAGATCGGTTCTTTAATTGATAATGTGCGAGAATCCGGCCCGCAGGAATATTTCAGGGCACTGCGATTCCAACTCTATCGTCCCTCGATCTATCACGATCGTTTCGAACGAAAACCGCATCATCAGATGCTGCGGCGTTAAGATAGCTTATGAAAAAGCGAGTCTTATATTTAGGCGATACGCGACTGCGAGAGGCGGCGGGCTATTTAGCCGGTGTCATGTCGCATTATGGGATACCCTACGACTATCACCCGTCAGATTCGAGCTTTCATGAATCGTGGTTGACGGGCGATACAGGGCTGGTTATCCTGAGTGATTACCCGGCTGAGAACTTTACTCGAGATCAGTTCCAGTGTCTGGCCGCAGATGTAAAGGAAGGTCTTTCCTTTTTGATGATCGGCGGCTGGGAGTCTTTTGTTGGGTCAGAAGGCGGGTATCAGAAAACGCCGGCTGCTGAAATCCTGCCGGTGGCCATGCAGGACACCGATGACCGAATGAATGTGTACGGTCCCTGCCTGGTGAAACAGTGTCAGCCGCATCCTGTTGTGCGGGAACTGCCATTTGAGCAGGAACCCCCCACGATCGGCGGTTTCAATTGTTTTACGGCGAAAGAAAATACGAATGTGATTCTCTCGTCATTACAGTTTAAGGCGATGTGTCAGGCCGACGGGGTCCATTTTGAAGAATCTGCTGAAGCTCCGCTATTGGTTTTGGGTTCGTATGGCGCGGGCAAAACGGCGGCTTTCGCGACGGATGTCGCGCCGCATTGGGTCGGCCCGCTGGTGGATTGGGGCGACCAGCGTGTAACGGCTTGTGCACCGGGAGCCAATCCCATTGAAGTGGGTTGCTGGTATGCGGCATTTTTGAAGAATTTGATTTGCTGGTTGATAGACAATAAAGTTTCTTGAATTATTTGTTAGGGAAAAAGAAATGACAAAGAATGCGATTATAGGTCAGTCAGGTGGGCCGACTTCAGTGATTAACGCCTCGCTGGCGGGGGCCGTTGAAGCGGCCTTGAAATTTGATGGTATCGAGAAAATGCTTGGGATGCGGTATGGCATCGAAGGATTCATGGCTGAAAACATTATTGACTTCGGTGCTGAATCCGTGGAAACGATCCAGGGCTTAAAAACAACACCCTCCAGTGCCTTGGGGTCCTGTCGGCATAAATTACAAGACGAAGACTTGCCGAAGATCCTGGAGTTGTTGAAAAAGTATAATATCGGCTACGTTTTTCTGATCGGCGGCAATGATACGATGGATACGATTCATCGCCTGGAGGCATATGCGAAACAGCAGGGGTATGAATTAGTTGGCGTCGGCATTCCCAAGACCGTGGACAATGATCTGTTTGGCACGGACCACACGCCCGGGTTTGCCAGTGCGGCACGTTATATGGCGTTGTCTGTGATGCAGGCGGGCATTCTTACCCGAGACATGCAGAAGGTCGATCAGTTTGTGATGTATCAGTGCATCGGTCGTGAGGCCGGCTGGCTCGTCGGTGCAACAGCTGCCGGCAAGACTTGCCCCGCGGATGCACCGCATATTATGTGCCTGCCGGAGCGCCCTTTCGAGAAGGAAAAATTTCTCGCGGATGTCAAAAAGTGCTATGACCAGTATGGCTTCGTGTCGGTCGTTTGCGGCGAGGGTGTCACCTATGCCGACGGCAGACCGGTATCGGCCTCCGAGACTGAAGATAAGTTCGGCAATGTCGAATTCGGTGCGATGGGCGGAACCAGTGCGGCGTTGTCACTGCATAAGATGATTGCCGATGAGTTTGGTTTCCGCGGGGAATTCCAGATCACCGAATCGCTACCGATGTGTGCGGCCGACAGGGCGGTTCAATTGGATATTGACGAGGCCTGCATGTGCGGGCAAAAAGCCGTCGAATTGGCCGCTGCAGGAACCACCGGAGTCATGGTGACGCTGGAACGGCAAGCGGGCGATGGTTATATATGCGGCACCGGAACGGCCCCACTGAATGATGTGGCTGTCAGAGCCAAACCCATGCCGGACGAATTTATTAATGCCGAGGGCAACTTTATTACTGAAGCATTTCTTGACTATCTCAAGCCGCTCGTCGGCCCGATGCCGGAGTATGTTAAATTGAAATCACAAAAAACAACCCTCTGAAACAGTGGAGACTCAAAATTATGAAGAACGAAGAAAAATACACACAATTTGCATTGGTTCAGGAAATGATGGACACGCCTGATGTCTTGAAGAATTTTGCATTGGAAAATGTGGGCGATGTTGTTGAGGCGATCAAAGCGTCGGGTAAGTTGTTCTTTACCGGCGAAGGTTCCAGTAGAATCTTTCCGGCTAAGAATGCGATCTTTGCAGCGTTGCGTGAAGGAACCTCGCTGAATCTTGCTACCGACGGCGGACGCCAGGCGGCAGAATATGATCTTTCTGCTTTCGTCGTCTTTGGTGCTTCCAACAGCGGTTCGACCAAGGAAGTGATTGCACTGCTGGACCGCCTGAACAAAATCAACCACGAGCAGTTGTACGGTCTGACGGCTCGAGAAAATACAAAGCTGTCCGAGATGGCCAAACAAACATTTGTCCTGAGCTGCGGATGGGAACAGGCGGTCGCCGCGACAAAGAGCGTGGCTGAACAAGCTCTTTTCTATCAGGAACTGCTGGCACAGGCCCAGGGCGGCACCCTGAAGGGCAAATTTGGCGAATTGGCGGCGGCGGTCGAGGACGCTTTGACGCTGGATATCGCCCCGGAGATCACCGAAGCGATCGCCGCGGCCGGAACGATCTACTTTGCCGGTCGCAATGACGGGGTTGCCGAAGAACTGACGCTCAAGACCAATGAGATCACCCGTAAAAAGAGTGATTTTCTCGAGGGCACATACGCCGTGCATGGCATCGAAGAGGTGATGAATGCCGATGACGTGGTTATTCTGGTCAATCCTTTCGCGGCGGAACTTGACAAGATCAAGGAAACGCTTGCTGATGGTGTTGGTCTGAAAGTCATCGCCGTCAGCGATCAGGAAACCATCTTTCCGACCCTTAAAGTCAAAGACGTGGGGCAATTGCAGAACTATGTTTATCTGGCGGCCGGTTGGAACATCCTCGTTGAAGTAGGCATCCATCAGGGGATCAATCTTGACAAAGCCGAACGGGCCCGTAAAGTAGGTAATGAATTTGTCGGCTGAGGATTTTAAGACAAAAATGTGAGCAGGTATCTGTTGATGCCTGTTTTGTGTCAGGACGTGTTCGAATCGTCGGGTGCATTCTGGGGAAATAAAAAAGGTTGTTTTGTTATGGAGATATGAGCTATGGCATTAGAATGGATTGATTGGGCAATTATCGGCGCCTTTCTCGTGGTGGTCATCCTGATCGGGCTAATCGTCTCGAAGAAGGCCGGCAGCAGTTCGGCGGAGTTTTTTCTTGGCGGGCGAAGTATGCCGTGGTGGCTGCTGGGTATCTCGATGGTGGCGTGCACCTTTTCCTGTGATACGCCGAATCTCGTAACCGGGATGGTCCGTGAAGGCGGTGTCGTGGCCAACTGGGGATGGTGGGCCTTTTTGATTACCGGTATGGTGACGGTGTTCATCTATGCCCAACTCTGGCGACGCTCCAAAGTAATGACCGATTTGGAATTTTACGAGCTGCGATACAGCGGCAAAAGCGCTGCGTTCATTCGTGGGTTTCGTTCGTTGTACCTCGGTATTTTCTTTAACTGCCTGATAATGGGAACGGTGACACTAGCCGCAATCAAGATTGGCCAGGTGATCTTCAATGTGGAACCGTGGGTGGCAGTGGTTGTCGGGTCGGCCGGGGTGGTTTTTTATGCTGCTGCGGGTGGAATTAAAAGCTGTATCTGGGCGGATTTCTTCCAGTATTCGATTGCCATGTTCGGGGCTGTTTATGCGGCAATTATCGCCTGTCAACAACCGGAAGTTGCCGGATTGAGTGGGTTGCTGACAAATGCAACTGTCGTGGACAAACTGAGTTGGATGCCTGATTTTTCAAACTGGTTGGCGTGGGTGCCGATGCTGCTCATCCCCGTAGCGGTTCAGTGGTGGGCGGTCTGGTATCCGGGAGCCGAACCGGGTGGCGGTGGGTATATTGCACAGCGTATGCTTTCAGCGAAGGACGAAAAAAATGCTATTGGCGCTACGATGCTCTTTAATTTTATGCACTATGCGATACGGCCTTGGCCGTGGATTATTGTGGCATTGGCCTCGATTATCTGCTACCCGACATTGGCAAGCATCAAAGCACAATTTCCGGGGATTGATCCGACCTATCTCAAGCAGGACATTGCCTATCCGGTGATGATCGCTAAGTTAGGCCCGGGTTTCCTGGGGTTGGTTGTTGCCTCGCTGATCGCGGCCTATATGTCCACGATCGGAACCCATCTGAACTGGGGATCGTCCTATGCGGTCAATGATTTTTACAAGCGGTTCTGGAATAAAGACGCAACCGAAAAACAGATGGTCAGAGTCGGTCGTTTTTGTACGGTGGGCCTGATGGTCATTGCGGGTGTTTTTGCGTTGTGGTTTTTGGAAGACGCCTACCAGGCATTTAAGATCCTCCTGTTGTCCGGTGCCGGAACCGGTGCCATCTATATTATGCGATGGTTCTGGTGGCGGATTAACGCCTGGACGGAAATTGTGGCCATGGTCGCCGCAACCGTTGTGGCGTTCTGGATCGTCTTAGGTCCCGGTAATGAAGGGACGCTTAAGTGGTATGTCGGAAGTAATGCGGTAGCGAAAAATGTAGTTAAAGTTGAAGATGCTGTATTGGTCAATCAGATTTCCGCAACGATTGAAAGTTCCGGAGACGAATCGAAAGCGTTGGCTGGCGTTGTCGGTGTGGAAGTTGAAGCATGGAAAAAAGCAAACAAAGAAGGTTTCTTGGCGCGTGACCGTGCTCGATTGGTCTATGATAAGGCATTGGCTAAACAACAGGCGTTTGATGGCAGTTCGACTCCTATTGCGTTGTTGAAAAAGGCCGGTGAAGTGGGCTATGTTTACAGTCTCAAAACCGCTGATGTGCTGGAAGAAAAACTTACTAAGAATGATACGACCTATGCAGCGGTTCAGGCAGAGTACGCTGAGCTTAAAGCGGAAATGGAAACAATGGCTGTTGCGGTTTTGGCTGCTCAAACGGTTTATGAAACTGCTTTAGCGGCGGCCGAAAAACACGAAGACGCGCCGTTGGTAGCCGCTCGTGAAGCTTTAACTAAGGCCGATGAAGATGCCGGCAAGGCAAAGATTGAATATGATGTTTTGTTTGCAAAATATGGTCAGGTAAATGCAGTGAGTGATGCTTCCGTTGAACCTGCTTGGCTTGCCGGGTTTGATGCACTGGTCAATGAAGCCGGAGACGGTCTTAAGGCCACGATTGTCGGGGAGAATATTTATGTTTATGATTCCCAAATCGAAGGAATGGTTTTTCCGGTCCAACTGCTAATCTGCGTGATCATCGTAACGATTACCTGGGTTATGACAACATTCATTACGCCGGCAGTGGACACCAAGACTCTGCGCAGCTTCTATAAATTGTGTCATCCGGGCGGTCCCGGCTGGCGTAAGGTAGTTATGGAAGCCAAGGCCGATGGTGAAGATATTGACCAGAAGAACGCGATTGGTGATTGGAAACTGCCGCTTCAGATATTGTGTGTCTTCTTAGGGTGTTTGGCAATTTACGCGTCACTGTTTGCTATCGGAAACTTTGTTTACGGCAATATGGTGTGGGGCTTTGTTATGATTGGCGTTGCGCTTATAACGACATTCTTCCTGTTCAAGAGTTTCGGCAAGATCGGCGTCGAGTCCAGCAACGATTAAGATAGATTAGCAGGTTTATGAAAAACGAATATATTGTTAAAAGATGTTCAGAATCGATAGCGATTGATGCCGACTGGAACAAGCCCCTCTGGCAGGGGGTCGAGCCGATTGAGATTGGGCTGCCGCATTGGCTGACGCAGTCTGAGCATCTTCCTCGGACGGAGGTGAAACTGCAATATGACCCGAAGAATTTCTATGTGATTTTCCGGGTGCAGGATCGTTATGTCCGGGCGATGGCGACTGGCGTTCACGGCGAGATCTGGAAGGACAGTTGCGTCGAATTCTTTTTTGCACCGTATTCCGGACAGGGGACCTCCTACTTGAATCTTGAGGTGAACTGTTGCGGCGTCCCGCTGATGCAGCATCATGACGGCCCACGGACGGGAAGTTGTTTTCTTAATGTCGAGCAGTGTCAACAAATCGAGATCGCTGCTTCAATGCAGGGGCCGATTGAAAAGGAAATCACCGAGCCGCTGACCTGGACGCTGGAATATCGCTTGCCCTATGAGATTTTGACGGCTTATCCGGAGTTCGAGAAACCGGCTCCGGGTGTGTGCTGGCGGGCCAATTTCTATAAATGCGCCGATGACAGTTCGCATCCGCACTGGCTGGCTTGGTCTCTTATAAACCGTCAGCAACCTGATTTCCATCGACCGGAGTTTTTTGGTGTATTGCAATTTGAATAAAAACTTTTTTTAAAGGGTGAATAGTATGGATCGCAGACAATTTTTACAGACAATTGGGGTCGGAGTCAGTGCACTGTCTCTGGCCGGTTGCGACCAGCTTCTTGCGGGCAATAAGATGCATCAAAAACCGAATATCGTTTTCATTATGGCCGATGACCTGGGCTACCAGGAACTGGGTTGCTACGGACAAAAGAAAATCCGTACTCCTAATATTGATCAGATGGCCGCCGAAGGCATAAGATTTACGGACTTTTACTCGGCGTCCCCGGTTTGTGCACCGGCTCGTTGCTGCCTGATGACCGGTATGCACGGCGGGCACGCCTATATCCGCGACAACGGAGAGGTCGGCGGCTGGGATACTTTCGCGGGCCAGACCCCGTTGCCTGATGGAGCCGAAACCATTGCTTCGGTCCTGAAAAGAGCCGGCTACACGGCTGGTGCCTTCGGTAAATGGGGACTGGGCGGTGTGGATACATCCGGCGACCCGTTGGAGCGTGGGTTTGACCGTTTCTTCGGGTACAACTGCCAGCGGCACGCCCACAATTACTATCCCCGCT
>JBDLJN010000045.1:0-16830 GCA_039714335.1 Planctomycetota bacterium | reverse complement strand
TGCCTATTCGCTGTGGTATTATATATTAAGACATGGTATGAGTCCAATTGTTTCAAAAAAAATTCAAAATAACGAAAAAAATGAAATTGACCATTCGCTGCAACCGCGGCGAAGGCCAAAACAAACGGGCAAATGACCTATGTTTTGTGAGGATTCACTTCATTAATGGCCTTCATCTGTCATTTTTTCTTTGAACCGCCGGAGGTCTTCATCTTTCCATTTTTGGCCAGTTCGATCCCCATTTTCTCAAGCTCAGTTTTCAGAGTTTGAGCGATCTCCGGATTTTCCTTGTGCAGATCCTTCGTCTCCGCCAAGTCGCAGGTCAAATTATAGAGTTCAATAGTCTCCTTTTTCCCTTTTCTGATTTGTATCAATTTCCAGCTCCCGCGACGGATAGAACGCTCGCCTTTCTATAGGTTAAACCAGAACAGGTCGCGAGCGGGCAGTGTTTCCCCTTCAAACAGCACCGGTCCCAGATCTTTTCCATCGAGACGATCAAAGCCGTCCGCGGCACCGGCCAGTTTCATGAAGGTAGGCACAAGATCCATCTCAACCATGGCTTGATCGGTGCTCTGACCGGCTTTAATTATGCCCGGCCAGTAGAAAATACCCGGCATGCGGTGTCCACCTTCAAAAATATCCCCCTTGGTGCCGCGCAATTGCTGCATATCTTTGTCCATGCTCTTGTGTGACGGGGTGGGCCCATTGTCGGAGAGAAAGATGACCAGCATCTTCTCGGCCAGCCCCTGCGATTCAAGATGCTCGACCACACGCCCGATCTGGGCATCCATGAAACCTACCATTTCGACGTACGATGGTTTCTTGGTGTAGTCGAGACTCTTGTGGCTTTCAGGGACATAGTCCCCCTTGGTGACCTTGCGTCCAGGAGGGTCGCTCGGTCCCTGCACCGGGTAGTGCGGTGCGGCATGCGGCAGATACACGAAGAAGGGTTTATCTCTATCTTGACTACCATGTCAGTCTAAAATCTTATCCAGATTCACATTTATGTGAAATCTCCGTTTATAAGTTGTTTTACTTCAAAGAGTTACAAAAGACGATGTTTCGAGTTTAGAACTAAAGATCCGTGTGTCTGCGGTTCACTCTATACATATCCCAATAGTTCCTTTGTCGATTGACTGTTATTTCGTTTCTACTTTTTTGCCATCGATATAAATCGTCGTATCACCTGTTTCACCGTCTATGGTGCCGGCGACATGAATCCACTCATTTAATGGAAGCTTTTGTTTGGACCTCGGGTTAGAGGTGTCAGCCTTGGAAACCAGTCGTACCGATCCGGCATAGGTGTCCATGTTATAGCCCTGTGAGCTTCCGGCCACGCTCTTGTCGATAACCCGTCCGCCCAACTGCTTCGGGCAAATCCATGCTTCCAATGTGACGGCTTTGTTGCAGTTCAGGGACTTATCATGAGCTGTTTCCAGAAAACTGTCGCCGTCCAAACGCAACGCTTTGCCGAGTCCTTTGGGCGCGTCAATCTCCGCTGGATTGCCGTTGACGGAAACGGGGAACTTTTTTGAGCCACCGCTGACATACGCACCGCTCCGCTTGTCGCTAAAATCATAGCTGACCACGCATCCTTTCATCGCCTGTGGTGATTGGCCGTCTTTGACCGCCAGTACAGCAATCTCGCCGGCAGTAAGCACACGATCGTAGACGCTAATCCGTGCGATATCGCCGACAAAACGGTTTTGCCCATTGCTGTCGGCACCAATCCGCAGCGGTATTTTAGCGGACGAGATCTTATACTTTTTCGATGCCGCGATGTCTTCCACTCGCCGGATGCGTTTTCCGGCCTCGATCGAGGCTTTAGTCTGCGGGGGGATCTTGTCAATCTCTGCAAGCTTTCCGGTAAGCGTCTGACCTGCTTTTAATTTGATGATAAAATCGCTGCCGACTTTTTTGGTCTTGCGGTTGAATTCTGGTTTAGCACCGCCGAAATTATCCCGTAAGCGAAGCACACCATCGGTCATTGCCGTGATCTTAAAGCGGGTTGTTGCGTTATTTTTACGCTCTGCTGAAACAATAAAACCTCCCTCGGCACGGATGTCCCGGAAATCTGCATTGTGCCATTTCCACGGCATGGCTGGAAAGAGCCGAATCACCGGCGTTGGATCCTCCGCAATATTCACCGGCCAGCTTTGCAGGATCATATCGTGAACGGCTTCCATCGCCAGGAAGTTGCCTTCCAGTGTAAACGGACGATAGCGAAATCCCGACAATCCGGCGCCGATTTGATCCCCGTTGACATGGAATCCATTCCGCAGGATGAATGCGCGTTCGTAGTATGTCAGATACTGATACGCCAGTTCCGGTTGTCCCGCACGGGCCAGCATTGAGGCGAACCACGAAAAACTGTACCCCGTCCATGCCTGTGTGCCAAGTTTATCCATTTCTTCCAATGTCGCTTCTATGATCCGGCGATCCTCGTCCGTACCATCGATATTGAGTGTGCCGAACGGATGGATCGCCATCGTGTGTGCATGATGGCGATGCGACTGATTGAACGGCTCGTTGGAACTGAACATCAAAACATTGTTGTCGTCAACATGCAGGTCGTTAAGCTGGCCGCGTAATGCATTCCATTTTTCCACATCGTCCTGTTTATCAAGCGCATCAGCCATCTCGGCCATTGCCTCAAACGCCCAGTGCAGCATCGACAGGTCCTGGTTGGAGTTGGGTTTTAAGTAAGCTCTTGGCGAAGCATCGAAAATCTCCGCTGAACTCGACAGCTGAAAGTAGAGTTTGCCGTCTTTTTCGGCCAGCAGCTTAACGATCGTGCTGACAATCTCATCCATCCACGGATACGCTTTTTCGCGAAGGAACTTTTCATCCATTGTGTGTTTCCAGTGGAGGTAGAAGCTTTGGCCCACCCAGATCGAATAACTGGACGACAGGGAATACTGCGGCCACCCGCCCAGCGGTTTGCCGTTCAGCGACATCACCGTAGGGATCGCCGCCCCTTCAACGCCAAAGAAATCTTTTGCGAATTTGCGATACTCCGGCAACAGGTCCCACATGTGATTGATGAAACTCATCCCCGCGTCGGTCAGACCGGCCTTGTGATAGGCCAGGTAGGTCATCTGTGTGTTCAGGTCGTGATGAAAGTCACCTTTCCACGGTGGTAAGCCGCCGGAGTCCTGTGTCCAGACGGCCTGCAGTGGCATCGACGGCGCATCGGGCCGTGATGCAGCGCCGTAATAGTATTTGACCAAGTTGTAGTGGCGCTGGATGCGTTCATCGGGAACATTCACCTCGGAAACGGCCCAAAAATCATCCCACCATTTTTTGTGAGAATCGAACATTTTTTCAAAACCGGTGCCCAGCGCTTTTGAGACACGGCTCTTCGCTAACGCAAGCGGATTTGGTTCATTCACATCTTCCCGGTTGGTCGTTATCGCCACGGCGATCAATGTCTGTTTGCCAATGCGTTTTGAAGCTGTCAGTGTGGCGTACACAAGTCCCTCACTGGCCTCCTGCAGCATCCAATTCATGCCGTCCTTGCTGCCAAACTCAGCGGGCTTATAATTCAGCCGATCAATGCCGCCAGGCCGGATGAATTTGCTTGTTACATCGGACCCATCGATCCGGATCAGGGCCACGCGCTGCTCGGCACAGAAGAAACAGTCCAGTTTGCTGCCGTCAGTGAAATTCGCCGTTGCGATAGCGTTTTTCATGTTCAGTGAAAAGTTCCCGGCTTTCTTTTCGTCGCTAAGCGTCAGGACCAACCGCCCGCCCGGCAGTTTTGTCGGGGCCGGATGATTATAGCTATGACTATACCTCCGCATAAACTCACCCCAGTTTTCATTGATGAGTTTCTGCATGTTGGCGAAAGTCCAATCGCCCTCAAGAATCTCCGGTTGTGTTGTTTCGTCCCAGAGGTCGCCTCGGTCCAGCGACAGGTTGATCGTATTACCCTGTCCCCAAAGCAAACCACCCAACATTCCATTACCCAGAGGGATCGCCTCGTCCCAGGTCGTGATGGGCGCTGCCAGTTTCAATTCATATGTCGTAAGTTCATCGGCCAACACTGGAGATGGACATACAACCAGAGCAAATGTGACCCATAATAACAATTTTGAAAGTATTCCCATCATATTCATTAACACACCTTTCAATGCCTTTTTCCCTGCGGCGTAAATTCCTTCTACATTTCTGTCATCAACGTGTTCTTTCGTTGATGCCCGTTTCATCTAAACCGTTAATCATTTCCGTATTCAGCACCGTAGCAGCCGAGATCGGCCCATCCCAGATCATCCACCAATATCAGTACGATATTCGGTTGTGCAGCACCTGCTCCAAAAACAGGGGATGCCCCCGTCGGTAGTGTCGCTGCCGCCGCTCCGGCGGCCAGAAACTTTAAGAAGTCACGATGCTTCATAATAATCGATCTCCAAAAAAAGATTTCATTCTGTCAGATTTCAACTACTCCAGCCATTGAGCGGCGAAAAAACTCAGATCAACCATATCAATCCGGCAGTCGCCATTCTGGTCGCCATCGATAAAACCAGCCGTTTCGCATCGTGGAGCAGTACGAGTCAGTCGAATATCGTCAATGAGAAGACTGCCCGAGCCGCCGCTTTCACTATACATCCCAATGCAAAGCCCGTCCAGGTCCTTGATTCTATTTACACGGTGCCTCGTAGGCCAGAATATCCCAGGTTTTAAGCTCATCCTGGTCAATCACCCATTCAGACCGCCAGCGTATTGGGTCTCGCCAATATCCCAGAATGTCCCGTCGTTGTCAAGCTCGATGAACTTGCAGTACAAACTGCCGCCGGTACTGCCAGTGTTTTTATAGACCTGTACCGTCACCATATACCAGCGATCCGGATCCAGAGACATCCCGGCTGTCAGGAGGGGATAACTTTGCTAAACATTGTCGCAATTTCTCAACATATAAATTTATGTCCGTCAAATCCTCCTGTGCTTTGCGATGTATTATGTCCAATACATCATCGCTGAAATGGTGCCGGCTCTTTTGTTTGTGGAACTCCTTTATCTTGTAATAGGCAATTGGGATTCCCCACGAAACAAAATCCGTTCCACTTTTGAATTCCGAATACCGATCCCACATAAAAGTGCTTGTATTCTGCATAATATCGTCCGCATCATTTGAATTCCCGACGATAGACATGATATAAGCGTATATGTTCATTTGGTTTACAGACATCAAGTGAATAAAATCCATTGTTGCCTGCTCATTATCATTTATTGGTTGGTCTATTCAAAATGCGAAAAGATAGGCCAACATTTCAGCCCAAAACGGGCATTTGCGATGTGCCGGAAAAATCGACTGCGAAATCGACTGAAAACCCCGTAAAAGTCCGTAAAAGGGGAACTTTGCGAGAGAACACAAGAAAGTACAGTAACCCCTTGTAATTCAAGTAACTTACATAAAAATACATCAACACGCCCGCCAGGATTCGAACCTGGGACCGCCGGATTAGAAATCCGGTGCTCTATCCAACTGAGCTACGAGCGCTTTAGTCTGAAAGGGCAAATTTATCCTTACCACCGCATCCGTGTCAAGTGCAATTTATACCGATTGCGATTGAAAATTTCCGTTTCTGCGCAGCTGCACAGGTTCGTAATCGCACATTACAAATTGACTCGCAGGAATGGCTGCATCGAAGGGTATTTACGAAGCATAGTTGTGCAGACCACCCGAAAAGATTTTTGAAAGATTCACCCAGAGCAGCGTAATGACAATACAGACTAACCCGAGAATGTTCAGGACATGATGAATCTGATAGCGTTTTGGCCAGGCATAACGGGTATGTAAATAGATCGCATAGACCAGCCAGCAAACCAGCGACCAAAGCTCTTTCGGATCCCACCCCCACCAGTCGCCCCAGGCATATTTACCCCATATCGAACCCAGAAACAGCCCCAGTGTCAGCAGCGGAAAACCCACCGCCACAAGTCGATACCCGGAATCGGCCATGGTATTGTTAAGCGCCCTGTCGTCATGATACAAAATCAATCCCCCCGCTGCGAAAACAGCCGCCTTGGCCATGAAAATATACGCCAGCATATAGGCAGCCACATGCGGCCCAAAAAGCCAGTACTGCAGCGCCGGCGGCAGGTATTGCGGTTGATGATTAAAAACATAGCCCGCCGGAAAAAGCACGACCAATCCGAGAACCGCGTCAATCATCATATAAGCAGACTTGTCATTACGCAGGATTTTCTTCGAGAGCAGATGAATGGGCCAAATCGTAAACCCCAAAAAGAGAAAAACCTCGAACATATTCTGCATCGGCAGATGCCCAACCACCACCCACCGATAGACCAATGCCGCCAAACTCAGAACGAAAGAACCGGCAAAAAGGACCTTAGCGAGTTTGGAAAACTTCACAGCACTCAGAAAAACCAACAGGTATCCCGCCATTGTCAGGTAGATCAACAGGCCCTGAATGTCCGCTTTGATCCTCATCTCACCCATCATCATCTCGCCACCCCCTTTAACAGCTTGGAGCCAAACTGCATCACAAGCCCGGCGAAGATCACCCCATAGCCAACAAAGACTACCCAAACACCCCGTGACGATGATACCGAAATACCGCTGACCGGTCCGGTCTGGTCATAAGCGAATGTACTCTGATAGAAATGATAGCCGCCGTAATACAGGGGCTTATTGACCTCGATCGTCGCCTCTTTGACAACACCGCCCTCTTCGATCACTTGCAGAGTGCTCTTGTAATCCTTGACCATACGGGGCGCGACATATTCGGCCCGATAGTCCCTTCCGCCCATCGTATGCATAGGCATTCGCTCAAAGACAAAAAAAGTTTCCGGCGGTTTTCCGTCCGGCACAAGCACCAGTTCATAAGCAGGATTAGAGCCCGATTCATCAGCTTCATAAGGCGTCATCCGTCCATCGACCTGCTTCAACTTAAAATTTCGATAAACTTTTGTAACCTGAACAGTTCCCCGGTTGTCCGGCAGCGCCATTTCTTTGCCGACCTCCGCAGGAACACTAAAATGAGTGTGATCGCTAAATTGAATATGAATAGCGGGTTTATCATAGTATTCAATAAACGCGTCTTTGAGTCGAACCGTAAAAAGCAGTTCGCCGTTGCCCGTGCCCGAATCCAATTCGACATGATTAGATGACTGCCCCTGACGCAGTTCCAGGGTCCCCTTTGTAAACGAAGATTTGCCGAGGAATCGATCCACCAGCGGATGCCCTTTTTCCGAGCCGACCATCCCCCCTGCCAGCACAAGAATGCAACCGGCATGGATCGCCGTCAACGGCCAGCGCTTCCTCAAAGAGGCATAGACAAAAAAGCCAATGATGAAAAGCAATAACAACAGGCACCAGAACAGCACCATCGGCATCGAGTTAAAGAAAACCTTTGCCCGCTCGGCACCCATGAAAGCGCCACGAACCGAAAAAACAGTAAAAGCCGTTAAAACCCAAAGCACCGCTATATTTAAGTGTTGTCTAAAGCTCATGTCATTGAGAATAATCGTTCATGCACGTGATTGCAAAGTTTCATTTTTAAGATTATCAGGATCACCTGTGCCATGTGACTTTGGAAGCAAAAGTTTCATCGTCGTTCCCTGACCCAACTGGCTCTCTGCCCATATCTGTCCGCCATGGCGTTGGACGATCTGTTTAGCAATCGAAAGTCCCAACCCCGTACCATCCCTTTCCTGGGCTCGAGCATTAGACGCTCGATAAAATTCATCAAATACCTTCGGCAAATCATCTTCCGGAATACCTATTCCATTGTCTTTGATTGAAATTGCAATGTGCTCACTTCTTTCGGTTGCTTCAACCTTTACATTCCCTCCCTCGGGAGTATATTTAATCGCATTCAAAACCAGGTTCGTAATCATCTCCTCCACCGATAAACGGTCGCCGGACACATTGAAAAACTGACCTTCTGTGCGGCTTTCTAATTGAATCTGTTTGTCCGCGGCCCTAAGCTGAGTTCCATCAAGAGCGCTTTGCATCATCGAATCCAAAGAAAACTCTTCGACCTGAACACGATTGCTTAATCGCATTTGAGTCAGCTTCAACAGTTGCCTGACAAACATGGCCAGAACACCCGTCCGGCTAACAGCACGGCTGACAAACTCCTGTTGTTTGGGTTCCAGGGGCCCGGCAAAGCCCTTTTCGACTACATCGAGAGAACTCTTGATTGCCGCCAGATGGCCCTTGATGTCATGCGTTACACGTTCGACATACTCATCTTTAATACGATCCTTCTGTTTCAGCAGTTGATTAGTCTGCCAGCACTTCCGCTCCTGTTTGCGAAGTTGGGCGGAGATGGAACTGGCCATAAAAACAACAAGGTATAAGGCACTGGAAACAACCGCCACCCGGCCAAAAACAAATGAAGCATGGCTATGCTGATCAACCGCTACAAAACCCTCAAGGCAATGGTGCGGAATTATTTCATGGTATTCCAGCAGGGCGAGCAAAAGCAATAAGATCACAGCGACCGTAGCCTGCAGATAGCTCTCCCAGACCGAAAGCAGAATACTGGCGATGATCATGTGAAATACATAGTAGATTACAAACGGATTTTCAATGCCGCCGGAATAATGAAACAGCAGGGTCAGAATGAGCAGATCCGCCGACATTTGAAAATTAACGATCGTTCTGACGGTGAGTCCGGGCAAACTCTTTCGGCGGTTGTTTTTTTTGACATGCCTGAGCAGTGACCACATGATCAGATTGTATAGGGCCAAGCAACCTGCGATCACATAGATCGGGACAACACAGATCCCTACCGACAAAACCTTGTCTGCCATGACGGTTGTTACACAGAGCCCAAGAACGGCGATCCACCGTAATCGGATCAGCCAAAAAGCTCTTCTGACGAGCCGTTTATCCTGTGGGAGAGGTCCCATACGCCCCCCTATTGATTAAGAAGTTTTTCCACCTCAGCCAAAAGGACTTCCGGCTCCACAGGTTTGTCCAGAAAACCTTCAACGGGCAGCCATTCCTCATCACCCGCGGTCGATTTAAATTCCAAGCCGGTTTTAGTCTCAACACCGGTCAGCATCAAGATCGGAATATCTTTCAACTCAGGATTTTTTTTGACTTCTCTGGCCAATTCAAAGCCATCTTGCCAGCTTACCATCATCACATCCAGAATCGCCAAATCCGGTTTTACACGGGTGAATTTCTCAACTGCCTCTTCTTTTGTGCCGGCTGTTTCAACATTATAACTTCTGCTTTCCAGCAAGGCCTGAACCGCCATACGAATGTCTTCGTCGTCGTCAACTACAAGGATTGTTTGTTCTGACATAATGGTCTCCTGAGTGATTCGTTACATTACTGTTTGTGATCGTTTTAATCAAAAAGTTTATCATAGCGATATATAGTAATGTGGTTTTCAGTGTTATTCAAGATAAAATTAAACCCCTATTTCAAGACTCTTTCGGGCTTGAAAAATTGAATACTATTTGAACCGGGCGTCCAGTTTATAAAGTTTTTCCACGGGCAGATCCATCAAATCGCCTTCTGCTAAATCCAATTTCTCCCGAATCTCTTCCAGTACAGCCAGCACGCATTCCTTATTCTCCGCGATAACCGTAAACCATATATTAAACACATCATCCCGAAGATAGCTGTGCGTAACCTGCGGATACTCGGATACTGTCTGCGATGCTTCCTCAACCCGGTCCGCCGAAACCCTGACAGCCGCCAGGGTGCTGCAGTAGCCGATCTTCCGCGAATCGATACTGAACCCCATACGCCGAATCACACCCGACTGGGCCAGCGATTGAACCCGCTGCCATAATTGCTCGGTGGTAATTCCCAAGTGGCCGGCCATAATCCCATAGGGATCCGGCTCCAAAGGAAAGTTTTCCTGCAATTTGGTGATGATTTTACGGTCAAGTTCGTCCATCGACTTCTATCTCTTTACACACTCTCTATTGACTATTGCGGCAGTTAGCATTATATATAGTATAATACTGTACAATGTTGGATTGAACAATGAAAAATCAAGCTTCTCAAAAAACAAGTGTTTTTCTGATCGGAGCCGGTCCCGGCGACATCGAATTGATCACCATCAAAGGGCTTCGGATACTCTCGCGGGCGGATGTCATCCTGCATGACCATCTAATCCCTGCAGAACTGCTGAAGCATGTTAAAGAAGGTGCCGAAATCATCTCCGTCGGAAAATTCGCGTCCAAACACACCCTGCCGCAGGAAGAGATCAACGCCCTGATTATCAAAAAAGCCAAAGCCGGAAACATCGTAGCCCGGTTAAAAGGCGGGGATTGTTATCTTTTCGGACGCGGCGGCGAAGAAGCACAGGCCTGCTGCGATGCGGGTGTGATATTTGAGGTTATCCCCGGCATCACCAGTGCACTGGCCGCCCCCTGCTATGCGGGAATCCCCCCGACCCATCGCGATTACACTTCGAATGTGGCCGTCGTTACCGGACACCGCAAGAAAGGCGACAACCGCCCCATTGATATCCCCAAGGCCGGAACGATCATATTCCTGATGTCCGTAGGAAATATTGAAAATATCATTCAGTCCCTGTTAGAAGCCGGTTATCCGGCCGATACAAAGATCGCCGCCGTCGAACACGGCACCTGCTATGACCAGCGCATCGTTAAGGGCACCCTCGACAATTTTCTCGATGTCATCAAAGACAATCCCCTGCGAACGCCGGCCATTTATATTATCGGCAAGGTGGTCGAACTTCAGGACAAACTGGACTGGTTCTCCAAAAAGCCCAAAATCCTGCACCTCGGCAATCACCCCGAGCACTATTCACATTTCGGCACGATCGTGCACCGGCAGATCATTGACTGTATCGAAGTAACGGACAATGAGCAGGCAGCGGTATATTTTGAGAGCCCGAAACCCTATGACTGGATCGTCTTTACCAGCGGCAACGGTATCAAATTCTTCTTCAAAAAGCTCTACGCCGCCGGTGCTGATGCACGCATCTTCGCAAGCACAAAATTTGCGGTCATTGGCAAGGCCAGCGAAAAGCGACTGGCCGAATACGGCATCAAGGCCGATTTGTGCGCAGCCGTCGAATCCAGTACCGGACTGCTTGAGGCATTCAGTGAGATCGATGTGTCCGGGTGTTCGATCCTGCTGCCGGGCGCAAAAGTTGTTTCCGATAAACTGCCGGACGGTTTGACACAAAGGGCTGCCGAAGTTGACAAACTAATCGTCTACGAAACTATCGAACAGGACATTGACGACATTGATCTTGATTACATCAACCAAGTTCTCTTTACCAGCGGCTCGACGGTGCGTGCCTTCGTCAATAAATTCGGGCCCGTGCCAAAGCACATCGAACCGCTGTGCCTGGGCACCCCCACCCAAACCATCGCCAAGGAAAATGGAATTAACGCAAAAATCATTGATAAAGGGATAATGTAAGAGTTCAAGCTTTAGCTTGTTCAAAACTTGCGGTCTGAAAGGCCGACATAACTTAGCTCAGGGCAACGCCCTGGGTCCAAGAAACGCTGAATATTTTCGCCCTGAAGGGGCAATATAAAAAACCGGGATATTGGATCATTGAATATAATAAAAAAAACATGCTCTTCATGTCCTTCATGGTTAAAATAATCCGTGAAAATTCATGTTAATTCGTGGCTAAATACTATGAAAAATCAAAAATCCAGACAACTCTTCAGCAACGCCCAAAAAGTCATCCCCGGCGGGGTCAACAGTCCGGTCCGCGCGTTTAAGGGTGTCGGCGCCGAACCGATCTTCATTGAAAAAGCCAAAGGCCCCTACCTCTACGACGCCGACGGCAACCATTACATCGACTATTGCCTGTCGTGGGGTCCGATGATCCTCGGCCACGCCGAAAAGCATGTACTTTCAGATGTCGAAAAAGCCATGTCCAAAGGCACCAGCTACGGTATCCCGACCGCTCTGGAAACACAACTCGCCGAGATGATCGTTGAGGCATTCGATTCGATTGACAAGGTCCGTCTGGTCAGTTCCGGCACCGAGGCCGTCATGACGGCGATCCGTTTGGCCCGCGGATATACCGGCCGCGACAAGGTCATCAAATTCATCGGCTGCTACCACGGTCATGTCGATCATATGCTCGTCAGTGCCGGGTCCGGGGCGATGACGCTGGGCACACCCTCCAGTCCCGGCGTGCCTGAGGATTTTGCCAAAAACACCCTGCTGGCGCCGTATAACAATCCCGAAGCGGTCATGAATCTATTCAAAAACTACGCCGACCAGATCGCCGCGGTCATTATCGAGCCGGTCGCCGGGAACATGGGGACCATTCCGCCGGAACCGTATTTTCTCAATCAACTCAGGGGGTTGTGCAATCAATATAAGAGCATCCTGATCTTTGATGAGGTCATCAGCGGATTTCGCCTGTGCTATGGCGGCGCCCAGACACAGTACGATATTAAGCCCGACCTGACCACGCTCGGCAAGATCATCGGCGGCGGATTTCCCATCGGGGCCGTCGGCGGCAAGGCCCACATCATGGACAAACTCGCACCCGAAGGCGCCATCTATCAGGCCGGAACCCTTTCCGGCAATCCCGTCTGCGTCGCGGCGGGGATCGAAACGCTGAAACAGCTCGCCAAACTCAAGCCCTATGACAAACTCGACACACTCACCCAACACCTGTGCGATGGCATTGGCAATCAGTTGACGGCCAAGGGAATCGCGCACAAGATCAACCGCATCGGCTCGATGTTCACGCTGTTTTTTACGGATACCCAGGTCACCGATTTTGACACCGCCTCAAAATGCGACACCGAACGCTACGGCAGCTACTTCCGCCAGATGCTCGAAAATGGAATCTACCTGCCCCCCTCCCAGTTCGAAGCCAACTTCCTCTCCACCGCCCACACAGAAAAACACATCGAAAAAACCATCAAAGCGGTTAAGAAACTGGAGCTGTAATCTGGGAACGCGACCGTCCCGGTCGCATGTATTTTTTGAATTGCGGGCGAGACGCCCGCGTTCCCATTATTTGGGTAATTTGAAATCTTCGCCGGAGTCGATTAGTTGCTGTTTCTTATCATTGTCGAGGCCGATTTCTTTGTTGGTGAGATAGCAGGCCGGGTCAGGTGCCCAGGGGTCGTTGTAGGTCAGGTCGGCGCGGACGCGAAGCGAACCGCCGCAGGCATCGAAGAACTTACACAATCGGCAGCGGCCTTTGATATAGTCGGCGCGATGGCGCAGGCCTTTTAAGAGCGGTTCGTCGTTGTTGCCCCAGATTTGGCTGAACGGCTTTTCGTGGATGTCACCGAGGTCGTAATGGCCCCAGAACTGGTTGGCGTGGACCTTGCCGTTGAAGTCGATGCAGCCGATGCCGACACCGCTGCTGCTTAAACCGCCGCCGTTCCAGGTTAAGAGCTTCCAGACATCGGGGGCCTTTTCGGGGGCTTCTTTGAGGAGTTTTAGATACAGATAGACGCCATCGACATGGTTGTCCACAGTGAGAATATCGGTACTTTTGCCGGCGTCTTTGAGGGCTTTGGTCCTGGCGAGAATCGTCTCCATCGCCTCGCGGCTTTGGGCGTGGGTCAGATCGTCGGCGAACATATCCTGCCCGCGGCCGGCGGGAACCAGATGATAAAAACAGGCCCGCTCGATGCCCTCGGCTTCAAAGAAATCGAACAACCGGTCAATATCCTGTGCGTTGCGCTGGGTCAGCGTGAGTCGCAGTCCCACGCGGACACCGGCGGCCATACAGTTGCGAATGCCCGCTACAGCGGCATCAAAGGCGCCTTCGACACCACGGAATTGGTCGTTGACCGAACCAATCCCGTCTAAGCTGATGCCGACATACGAAACGCCCTTTTGCCTGATCTGCTGCGCCTTATCGGCGGTTATGAGTGTGCCATTGGTGGAGATCACCGCACGAAGTCCTTGATTGACGGCATGGTCGATCAGTTCGAAAAGGTCCGGGCGAGTCAGTGGTTCGCCGCCGCTGAACAGGACCGACGGCACGCCGAAATCGGCCAGATCATTCAGTACAGCCTTAGCCTCATCGGTGGTGGGCTCGTTGGATTTGACATTGGCACCGCTGTCGTTGTAGCAGTGAACGCATTTGAGATTGCAGCGGCTGGTGATGTTCCAGACGACGATCGGCTTTCGCTGGGCGGCGGTTTTGGGCACGACTTCACCGTCGGTTTCGCTGCCGGCAATGCCGTAGCGCAGCCAGTCACCGGGGGTGATCTGGTCGCAATAGAGTTTGGATATATTAATCATAGTTTTATTCGTGGTTAATTGTTATTGTTAGCGTTCACTATTTTGATTATTCGACCCCTTTAGGGTCGGTATTATTTATCATCGCCGACCACGGGTTTCGGTCGCTTTGCTCCCTGCACCCGCGGCTATTATTATTATGACCCCTACAGGGTCTGATACGGAATTACTGTTTTATCGTGTCGCTTCCGCTCCACGCTTTTGTGCGGGCGGGGTATAAATGCACATGGGTTCGGCCTGCATGTAATCGTCGGTGGCGGCGAAGGCCCTTGCGCGACAGCCGCCGCAGACGGTTCGATAGCCGCAGACGCCGCATTTGCCCTTGAGTTGATCCGCATCCCGCATCCGGGCCAAATCGGGACTGGCGGTCCATATCTGTTCGAGCGGGGCCTTGAGTATATTGCCGCAGTTGACAGGCAGGTAGCCGCAGGGGAACACCTCGCCGCTGTGGCCGACAAAGATCACACCCGACCCGGCCAGGCAGCCCTTTGACATGCGTCGTTGTCCGATATCCTGCTCACGAATCACGCGCTCGTAGTGCGGCCCGCAGGTGACCTTGATCTCCATGTGACCGCCGTGTTCTTTCTGTGCCACCTGCCGCATGAGACCTTCGGTCTCGTCCGGCGAAAGCATGTCCTCGGGGGCGAATTCTTCGCCGCAGCCAACCGGCACCAGCATAAACAAATGAACCGCAACCGCACCCAGCTTTTCAGCCAGGATGAAAATATCGTCCAACTGATGCGCATTGTGCCGGGTAAGGGTCATGTTGATCTGGAAAGGCACGCCGCAATCGTTCAGGCATCGAATACCATCAAGGGCCGCTTCAAAGGAGCCGTCCTGTTTGCGGAGTTTGTTGTGGACCTCAGCAGTGGCACCATCCAGCGAAACCGAAACACGCTCGACGGCAGCAGTCTTGATCTTTTGAGCAATCGCCGGATCGATCAGTGTGCCGTTGGTGGCCAAGGCACATTTGAGTTTTTGTTCGACAGCGTAATCGATCAGCTCAAAAATGTCATCCCTGCAGAGGGGTTCGCCGCCGCTGAAGACCAGGATCGGCAAAAAGTCCTGATTGCGGCCCAGTTGGGCCAGTTGGTCGAACAGCCCTTTGGCCTGAGCCGTTGATAAATCTGAGCCGACGGTGTCGTCATCTTCGACTCTTCGGCAGTGAGCACAGCTTAGATTGCATTGGATCGTGCTTTCCCAAAAAAGAAGGCGAAGTTTCTGCTGCGGATGTTGCGCGTGAGAGGTCATTGGGTTTTATTTTTTTCTTCTGAAATAATATCATTTGCATTGGTCAAAATGTTTTCTGCAAACTTTTCGGCTTCTTCGGGGCCGTGCTCTTTAGAAATCAGGTCGATGTTATTGATTACGCAATGGCATAATTTATTGATGATACGCCCGATGGCGGCATCCATCTGCTGTTTACATTCGGCATTTTGCCGCGGTCCAACGAAAAATTTGTCCATCTCAATGTCACGGATCTGCTCGAAGGCCGCCTTGACCCGCCCTACCAGCGGACCCACGTCCCGCATCAGGAACCAATCCATAAAGTCCGAAACATAACGGTGAATAATATGAATCGCCTGCTCAAGATCGCCCTGCCGCAGTTGGATGTTGTCGCGGGCAACCTGAGCCAGGTCATCAATACTGTACAGGTACACATTCTCAATGCGGCCGATCTCGGGATCAAAACATCGCGGGACCGTAATATCAATAATCAATAAAACACGGTTGCGGCGCTGTGCCATCAGTGATTTGATGCGATCTTTATCGAACAAATAACCCTCGTGTGCAGAGGCAGCGCCCACGATGATATTGGCCTTGACGATTTCCTCATCCAGCGATCCCCATGGCTTTGCGGAGACCTGATGTTTTTCGACAAGTTGACAACGCCGCTGCTCGGAGCGGTTGACCACGGTTACTTCTTTGCAGTTTTCATGCTGAAAATGTTCGACCAGCAATTCGCCCATCTGGCCGGCACCGGCAACCACCACATACGCCGATTTCATATTTGAAAACAACTGCCGGGCAAGGTCAACGGCAACCCCTGCGACGCTGACTCTGCGGCTGGCAATCGATGTATTCGTGACAATATCCTTGGTCGTTCGAAACGCATCATGAAAGAGCTGGTTGAGGATTTTCCCCGTCGTTCCGCACTGACAGGCCAGTTTATAACTTTCCTTGACCTGCGCGGTGATCTGGCTTTCGCCGATGACCATGCTGTCAAGACTGGCCGCGACCGTAAACAAATGCGCAACAGCATCTTCGCTGGTTTTAATGTCAAGATAGCTTTTTATGCTCTCAATCGCAACATTTCTGAACGCCGCCAGCCAGTTCGCCAGTTCGGTTGGGGCCGGGCCGGCGACCTTATCAACGGCGGCATAACACTCGGTCCGGTTGCATGTTGACAGCAGGACAAACTCGCCTGACGGATATTCAGCTTTGAGCCCGCCCAGGGCCTCGGTCACAAGCGAGGTGTCACATGCAAGCTTCTCGCGAACCTCCACGGGTGCCGTTTTATGATTGATGCCAACGAGTATGATCTGCATCACAATGCCTGACTTGAAGAAGATGACTCGGCGGGCTGATTGATCAAACCATGGCCCGATTTACAGAATAACTCGCTG
>JBDLJN010000044.1:0-17011 GCA_039714335.1 Planctomycetota bacterium | reverse complement strand
GTTAAAGCAAATAATCAATGCCAGGGGAGGCCATAAACTGACATCAAATGACTTGCAGAGACAAAAAACTATTATCATCCCAAAGGTCAACCAAACGCTAAGGGCCAACGGATTAACCGGAGGACCCGTCAATTCATAGTAAAATTTCAAACCCATCGTATGCAATGGTAACCAACTTTATTGGAGTTGAACCTTAATTTTCGAATAATTTTGACAGAAAATAGAACAGAACAATATGAATCAAGCCCACTGTTAAAAAAATGAGATTGTAGCCTCTCGCTCTATTTGCTATGCCATCAACTTTTTTTCCAATCCATAATGTTACAAAAATGCTTGTAATGATGAATGAAATAAAAAGAATGGTTCCTATGATCATCATATTTAAGGCCCTAAGTTTTTGCAAGCCCTTCTGCTAACGAATTTCGTTTCTCTCTAATTCGTCTGTACTTGCTTGACTGACTCATAGAGTGTTTCGGGGGCAATGTCAATTTCGCCCGGCCAGCAGAGGATGCCCCAGTCCGGATCAATATAAGCCTACTCAAATTGTTCACGCTTCTGAAGTTTAGTAAAGACACCGCCCTTGTTGATGATGCCGCTTAAGTCAACAACGCCCTGCTTTGGGTCTTCAAACTTCACAAAAACCTTAAAACCATCCAGTACTTTGATTTCTTTTAAGTCGTAATACATACCAAATACCGGTTACATTTTTTTTGACCCCCAAAGGGTTCATTACAATAATAGCCGCGGGTGAAGCGGAGCGAAACCCGTGGTTTGCGTTTGCAACACTTTTCACGACCCTGTAGGGGTCGAATAAATAAACTGTATTGATATCCTTTGTTCAACCCCTTTGGGGTTGTCTCATTTTGTGGGACCGTAACCACGGGTTTCGGCCTATCGGCCTGCACCCGCGGCTATCATTATTGAAGCCCTCTGGGCTTCTGTTGGATTTTACCCGTTTCACTGGGGATAAGCAACAATTTTAGATTCTGGCACAAAAAATAGATTTCTGCTATATTCACTTCTGATGGATATCAATAATTACAAACTTGAACTGGTTTCGTCCAATACGGCTCCGTGGTCGCCGGTCAACGGTCCGTCGCGGCAGATCGTGGTGATGATGAGCGGCGGTGTGGACAGCAGCGTTACGGCGCATCTTCTGCGTGAACAGGGTTGGGATGTGCTGGGCGTTACGATGCGGATTCCGGCGGCCTGCCGGACGGATAGCCGCGGCTGCTGCGGTGCGGATGCGGCGTATGTGTGCGGGCAGATGAATCTGCCGCATTACTTCGTGGATGTTACGATGCCCTTTAACGAACTGATCATCGACCGCTTCCGCGAAGAATATCGCCGGGGCCGCACACCCAACCCGTGTGTGGACTGCAACACGTTTTTGAAGTTTATGCTGATCTGGGATCTGGTGGAAAAGGAATTCGGTATTCAATACCTCGCTACCGGACATTATGCGGAAATCGTAAAGACCGACACCGGTGCTACACTGCGTCGCGGGCGTAATCATGCCAAGGACCAGAGCTATTTTCTCTATGGGCTGCCCGCACATCGCTTACCGCACTTTGTCCTGCCGCTGGCGGATTTGACCAAAGATGAAACCCGCGACATCGCGCGGGATATCGGCATCGGCGTGGCGGAAAAGCCGGAAAGCATGGAGCTGTGTTTCGCCGGTGAAGGTGATTATCGCGATGCCCTGATCGACGGCGACAAACCCGGCGATCTGCTGGACATCGACGGCAACACCATCGGCACGCACAAAGGTGTCGCCCATTATACGCTGGGCCAGCGCCGGGGGCTGGGGTATGCCGCGGGCGATCCGGTCTATGTGGCACGCATCGATGCCGAAGCGAATACCGTCACACTGGGCACGCGCGAGGAAATCAGCTATCACACCATCGGCGCCGGTGACGTCAATGTCCTGATACCCGAACAGTTGCAGACCGGGCAAAAACTGTTCGGCAAACTGCGGTCCTATGGGCCGACGCATCCTTGCGAGGTAATTGAGTACCGCAATGGAGATTCCGCGTGGGCACAGCCTACCCTACCCGGCTTTACCGTCCGTTTTGAGAAGCCGCAGTTCGCCCCCTGCCCGGGCCAGAAACTGGTTGTCTATAACGACACCGAGGACGTTGTTGCCGGCGGGACGATCGAGACATTCCAAAAATGAGACTGCACTGCTTAACCCATGTTCCGTTTGAAGATGCCGCCAATATCGGCCAGTGGGCCAAACTGCGCGGTCATTCGCTGGCCTATACGCATTTGTATCGTGATGAACCGCTGCCGCCGATAGAGTCGTTTGACATGCTGGCGATCATGGGCGGGCCGATGAATGTCTATGAACATGACCGGTATCCGTGGCTGGTAGAGGAAAAAACGTTTATCCGGCGTGTGATCGAAGCTGGCAAAAAAGTGATCGGCGTTTGTCTGGGCGCTCAGATCATCGCCGATGTGCTGGGCGGGCGCGTCTATGCAAACGCTCATAAAGAGATCGGCTGGCATCCGGTTACGCTGACCCCGCAGGCGGCCCGGTCAAAAGCGTTCTCGCCCTTGCCGCTGGAGATGATGGTCTTTCACTGGCATGGAGATACACTTTCGCTGCCGGCCGACGCGGAAAATCTGGCATCCAGTGATGTCTGTGAGAATCAGGCGTTTGGATACGGAGAGCATGTGCTGGGCTTGCAGTTTCATTTGGAGTATTCACAGGAAAGTATTGAAAAGATGCTGGCACACTGCGGCGACGAACTTGTTGGTGGGCCGTATATTCAAAGCCCAGATCAGATTCGGGCGGGTTACGATAATATCGGCCAAAACACCGAATGGCTGCAAGCCCTGCTGGATGCGTTTTGTCGCTGAATCCAGCGTTGGCACAACTTGACCGTGCCACCCTTTGGGGATGCAATCTCACCCCGGCCACCCGTCGTCACAATCAAATACAGGCCGATACAGGTAAACACAACCAGCATGACATCTTTTTTTGAATAGAACCGGTCAATTCAATGGTCATATCTTCCTGTTCCCTGATCAGCCAAGCCGAGACTTTATCGCTGAACACAATAATCAACAGTGCAAACACCACAGGAATCACCGCAAACGACACCGACATAACCGTATACATGACTTTTTCGGCAATCTCTACCTGGGCAGTCTGCCAGACATTGAACGAAACGCTCAGCGACGTAGGAATATAGGTAAGTGTCTTGATTAAAATAAACACCCCCATCAGTTTAATCGCTAACGACGCAATTTCACGTTTGGTCATAATTTGGCTCCTCGAAAAATTGGTTTATTCCATTTTGTTATTCGATCCCTGCAGGGTCGTTCAAAATTGTTGTGGCAACGGACCACGGGTTCCGGTCGTTTCACTCCCTGCACCCGCGGCTACCCTTATTCAATCCCTGCGGACTTGTTAGTCCTTCTTTTTGTTCCCGTAAACCGCCCATGCGATCAATCCCGAACCCCAGAGAATCGCACAAGACGGAAAAGCATAGGCCTGCTCTGATCGTCTCAAACAAAAAGCAAAGAGCGTCATAATAAACGCAAGTCCAATACTGAGCAGATTCAGCCAGAAACAAGCAGCTAACACGACGACATAAACATCGTTTTCTCCTGAACTCAAGGTTCCTATTGGAACTGGTCATCACTACTGAAACTGAAGAATAAAAGTATTGTACCACTTGACCTCTTGTTACTCTCAGTTTTAACAGCATGAACATTATAAAACGGCCAGATTCCGCTTTGGTCATCATATCTCACCAATACACCATTTGCATCATAGGTGCGGTCATTTTTCCAGTGCGACAAAATGCAGGCACCACCCTTTTCACGAACATTCAAAGTGCCATCGCCATTGCATACGCGGTCCGTCTCTGCTGATATGATGATTGGAAAATGAATACTATCCTTTTTAGTAACACACTCCTGTTGGCAGCCACAAAAACAAACCAAGCAACCTGAAGTAACCATCAACAAGATTTTTCCACTGTTCATAAGGCGCCTCACATAATTTAAGGAATCTTCTATTTTATCCGCATAGACACAGCCCGCTCCCTCGAGCAAACCCTTACATGCTTGGAATCCATATTTTTTTAGCCTGAATCAACTCAACATTCGACGACAGAATCAAAGGAGTTGCCGCTTTCGTGTAAAAAATAAGGCCTTTGTAGGCAGTCAGATATTGATTCTTCCTGAACATGCCCGCCTGTGAAAGAACGACCAGAGGGTCGCCATTTCGCTGCAGCAGGTTCAAAAATTCATTCGGCTCGACATGAATAATCGCACCGGACGCTTTGATCGCATTGGCGATTGCGGCTTGAGCAGCCACGACCGCCCCACCGGTCACTGCTCCGTTTGTCATAATCAGCCCCTTTCAAATTGCCTTATCTTTGACCGGATTATTTTTCATTGAATGCTTTGATGGTGTTGCCTATCCAAACAAAATACCATATTGCCGCAATGATGTTGCCAACACACAACGCAATGAACCAGACAAGTTTGTGTACGTGACTTTCAAAATAATCCTGGGGACGATAGAGCAGATCAATCACCTGGACCAGCCAGAACAAAGCGGCAATGACGGCGACTATATAAACGAAACATGGAAGCATTGTTTTTCTCCTGATTTATTCCCAATACCACACAGTGACAACGCCGTCGTTTTCATCTTCTGAATGCGAAATACTGATCAGCCGCTCCGGTCCCAGCGCAGAAGCAAACTGGGCGGCCTCGTGAAACAATGCCTCAAATGAGGTCCACGTACCCCGAAATACTTGAAATTGAACTTTCACCTGATTTTCTCCTATAGATTCGGGCCGCCAGAAAATCGTCTTCCTTGGTCAACTTCCGGCGACCCATTATGCTTAGTTGCTCAGTTTGACGGTCGCGCCATCGACGTCAGTGAAGGAACCGACGATCAGCAGGATCAAGTCGATCAGCCACCACAGACCGAATCCGCCAAATGTAATCAAATACAGAATACCGGTACCGACCTTGCCGACGTAAAAACGATGCAGTCCCAATCCAAACGGTTGCAGTAACAATAGAAACAGTAAACACGCGAGGCCGCTTTTTTCCGAAATGCCGTTTGACATTGTAACTCTCCTAAAAAAATGAATTTAATACAGTTTAGAATCCCCTTCAATTGTCCTTTAACATAGTCCAAAATATTCGAAATTCAACAAAAAACCCCTTTTACAGGGGGTCACATCCGCTCATTCTGCCGCAATAACCGAGGCCTTCTAATGTTAAAGATGCGTAAACAGCACTAATGTTTCAAAAAAACTGAAAATTTCCCAACAATTCTTAAATTTGCAAAGCTGTTTGAAAATATGCTCCAAAGCGTGTAGAATAAAATGTTTGGATATTAGGGTAATACAATCTTGTTTTGAGGTAACATGAGCACACTGCTTGAAAAAATAAACGGTCCGGAAGACCTGACAGATCTTTCGGTGGACCAATTAACCCAACTGGCAGACGAAATGCGCGAGTTTATCACGCACTCGGTCAGCCAGACCGGCGGGCACCTGGCCAGCAACCTGGGCGTGGTGGAAACGACCATCGCGATGCACCGGGCATTTGACTTTACGAAAGACCGGCTGCTGTGGGATGTGGGCCATCAATGCTATGCGCATAAGATCCTGACCGGCCGGCGGGACGACTTCGCCAAGCTCCGGGCCGAAGACGGCCTCAGCGGCTTTCCGAATCCTGACGAAAGCGAATATGACGTCTTCAGCGTCGGTCATGCGGGCACGGCTATTCCGACGGCACTGGGGATGGCGCTGGGCGCCCAGCACAATAACAGCGACGAAAAGATCGTCGCACTGGTCGGCGATGCCAGCATCGTCAACGGCCTGTCGTTCGAGGCACTGAACAACCTGGGCCTGGCCAAACGACAGATGCTGATCATCCTGAATGACAACTCGATGGCGATTGACGTGACCCAAGGCGCGATGGCCAAGTTCCTGTCCAAGGTTCGGCTGAGCCACACCTATGAAGACATCCGCAATACCACCAATCGCATCCTGGAGCACCTGCCGCTGGTCGGCAAGCGAATGGAAGAGGCGGTCGAGAACTTTAAACGCACGCTGCGGATGGCCAACACGCCCAGCCGGCTGTTTGAGAGTATGAACATTCCGTACTTCGGCCCGGTGGACGGGCACGACATCGGCTCACTGATCAATCTGTTCGGAGCCCTTTCGCATCTGAACACCCCGGCGATCCTGCATGTTTACACCCGCAAGGGCAAAGGGTACGACCCGGCCGATGACAATCCCTGCAAGTATCACAGTACCGGCCCATTCGAGGTTAACGGCGTCGATGAAAAGGCCGCCGCGACAAAACGCTCGTTTACCGCGGCGTTTGAGGACGCAATTGTCGAGCTTGGCGAAACCGATGACCGCGTCATCGCGATCACCGCAGCCATGCCGGATGGAACGGGGTTGATCAAGTTTCGTGAAAAATTCCCGGACCGTTATTACGATGTCGGCATTGCCGAAAGTGTCGCTATCGACATCGCTGCAGGCCTGGCCAAACAGGGACTGCGGCCGGTCGTGTGCATCTATTCAACGTTCCTGCAGCGCGGTTTTGACCAGATCTTCCAAGAAGCGGCCCTGCAAAACCTGCCCGTTACTTTCTGCATCGACCGGGCCGGGGCTGTTGGCAACGACGGACCGACGCATCATGGATTTTACGATCTGGGCTATCTGCGGATGCTGCCGAATCTGGCGGTCGCAGCGCCGGCTGACGAGAACGAACTCAAGGCCGCACTGGCATTGGCGACCCGCGGCGAAAAGCCATTCGCGATCCGCTACCCCAAAGACACTGTATCGAATATCCCGGAGAACAATATACCGCTTCAACCCGGCAAATCCGTTCGGGTGCGAAGCGGGAATTCCGAGTTTGCAGTCGTAACCATCGGGCCGATCTTGAAAGAGGCCGTCGCCGCCGCCGAACTGCTGGAAAAAGACGGTATCTCGATCACGATTGTTAACGCCCGTTTCGTTAAGCCCATCGACACCGATATTATCGAACTGTTCAGGCAGGGTAAAACCGTTATTTTAGCCGAGGACAACAGTATTGCCTGCGGATTCGGTTCGGCGGTCATCGAACAGGCCCTGCAGACAGCGGCCCAATCACAAGACGAAAAGCTGCATAACAGTATCGGCAAGGCGGTTTTACTGGGCGGCCCCGATGCGTTTGTGCCCGCGGCCGCTCGAAGCAGGCAGCTTGAATGGATGCGGATAGGCGCTGGTCAGATCGCAGAAACTGTTAAAACACTTAAATTTGGTGCCAAAACAGCCGATAAATCAACTATAAGGCTTGAGACTTGAGGTGTGAGACTTGAGGAAGATATGAGAGATTACAGAAAATTGAGAGCATTTGAGCTTGCGGATGAACTGGCTTTGATGGTTTATCGAGAAACAAGCAATTTTCCTAAAGAGGAACGATTCGGGCTAACCAGCCAGTTGCGCCGTGCCGCGGTATCAATTCCCTCAAATATTGTCGAAGGATCAGGTAGAGATTCTGAAGCAGATTATCTGCGTTTTTTAAACATCGCTTATAGTTCCGCTTCAGAAACTTGTTACCAGCTATCTCTTGCACATCGCTTGGGATATATGAACGCTGAACCTTATAAAAAAATAGGACAAAAAAGCGATGAAACCGCCCGTGTACTAAACGGACTCATCCGTGGCCTAAAAGAGAGTAATAATAAAACCTCAAGTCTCAAGCCCCAAGACTCAAGACTATGAAGAAACCCAAAGCCATCCTGTTTGGCGACCCAAAGCGACCCTATGCCATTGAGGCAATGGATCGGTTTGTTGGATTCGCGAGCGATAAGGTTGATATTTTATCAAACTGTCTGGAGACGGTTTGCCCGGTGGATGTCCTGCGAAAGGCCGATTACGCGGTTGTTTTCGGCGGGGACGGAACGATCCTTGGGGCGGCGCGGCAACTGTGCGAGACGAAGGTTCCGGTGATCGGGGTCAATGTCGGCAAACTCGGATTTTTGGCCGAGTTCAGCATCGAGGAACTTACCGGCCAGTTCGAGCGTATATTATCCGGGGACGCGTTCATTGAAAAACGGATGATCATGCACTGCAATGTGTCTCGCGGCGGCGAATGCATCTTTGAATCCACCGCCGTTAACGATGCGGTCATTACGGCGGGTGCCCCGTTTAATATGATCGAGATGAAACTTGCTGTAGAGGACCAAAAGCTGGCAGTGTGCATCAGTGACGGGATGATCGTTTCAACGCCCACCGGTTCAACAGCTTATAATCTGTCGGCGGGCGGACCGATTTTGTCGGCGAATCTTTCGGCGATAGTGATCACCCCGCTGTGTCCGCACTCACTGAGTTTTCGGCCCATCGTTATCAACGCCGAGAGTCAACTGACAATCGAGTGTGTACGGATGAACGAACAGACGACCCTGTTGCTGGACGGACAGGTAACGCAGAAACTGAAACTGGGCGACATCGTTAATATCCGTAAGCATGCCGGGCAGTTTTTGGTAGTTAATAATCCATTGCGGACACAGTGGGATACGCTGGCCGGCAAACTGAATTGGGCGGAAAAACCCAGATATCAAAAAGAGAAACCAAAAATTAAAGACTGAGCATATGAATACAAAATTGATCCTAACTATTACAGTGCTGTTTTTGGCTTCAACAATGTGTTGGGCCGTCGAGAATCCAAATGTCAGCAGTTCGTTCAAGGCACAAAATGCCCCCACCCGCTCCGGCCAACCGCAACGGTTCATCACCCAGGACAATCCCTATGGCAAGACCGGCAACGATATCGTTACCGGCAATGTCGGCGGCAGCAAGCATTTTCGCGGTGTGGTTCCGTACGGCTCAAGTTATTACAACAGCGGTTATGCACGCACCCGCGGCAGCGCAGCAGTAAACAATTTTATACGGCGCTCGGCTAATCCGATTGCCAACGACCGCAACCCCGGACAGACACGCGCCTATTATGACCCCCACCGCACCGTTTCGTCGATGAGACGGCCCGACGGAACCGGTAGACTGTCTAATCCGCAATTGGCCGCCCAAGGGCGGACGACCAATCCGTATATCGTACCAAGCCCGACACAGACGGTTACGATGCCGCCGTATCAGCGGCCGCTTTCGACTAATAATATGGATTTAGATCTCATCCTGGCCCGGCAGGAACAATTGCGGCAAGAAGCCAAAAAACAGGCTGACTCGCTCAAAAAAGAACCCGGCGGAAAAATGGGCTTTTTTGATGAGCCGTTAACCCCCGAACTGATTAAACAAAAGCAGGAAGGCACACAGGAACAAGCAACAGATGCCGCCATTGAAAAGGATGCCCTGTCCAAACTCCTGGCAGAGAATCAAAAAACCATTGATGAGCAGATCATTGCTGAACCTGCCGAAGGGGATGCCGAATCCGACACATCGGGTGAAGCCCAACCGGCAGACCGCACAAGCCCCGAAAGCGACCTTGTTCCAAGGCCGGATATCAAAGCACTTGCCAATGAGGGCCGTAAGGTGCTGGGCGAACACGAAACATTCGCATCACTGGCTGACGAAAAGTTTGCCAACTTTATGGATGCCGCGGAGGTATTCATTGAGAAAGAGCAATTTTACAAAGCCGCCGACGCCTACGCGCTAGCCATCATCTGGAAACCCGAAGATGCGCGGGGCTACCTGGGACAATCGTTTTCACTGTTTGCTGCCGGGGAATATATGAGCAGCGCTTATTATCTGAGCCGTGCGTTTGAACTGAATCCCGAAGCGGCGACGAAACAATATGACCTGGACAAATTTGTCGACAACCGGGATGTGTTTGAAAGCCGCATCCAGGAGATAACCACATGGCAGCAACGAAGCGGATCGGGCGAACTGGCGTTCCTTTTGGCATATCTTTCCTATCAGGACAACAAAGCCGTTCAGGCCGTCAATCAAATCCGCAAAGCCAAAGAAGCCATGCCCGATGAACCGTCGGTAATACTGCTTAAGAATATCATCGATCCTGAGGAGGGATTGAAATAACCGATGAAGGATCGCCGGTGATATCATTTGCGTATCAGCACGGATTGGACGCCGACGCTTTGTTGGGGCCGGAGAGCTTGGTTGCCGAACAGTGGCTGGACTTTGAGTCCCGTCCTGAACAGCTTGCGATGGCTCGTCGCGTGCAGGCCGCAATGCAGGAGGGATTTCATCTGACGGTCGAGGCGGGAACCGGTGTGGGCAAAAGTTTTGCTTATCTGTCCGGGGCCATCGATCAGGCCGTCCGACAAAGCGGCAAGGTGCTTATCAGCACACACACGATCAATCTTCAGCAGCAGCTGATCGAAAAAGATATCCCTTTTTTAGCGAGTCTTCTGCCTGAAAGGTTTACGGCCCGGCTGGCCAAAGGCCGGGGACATTATCTGTGCAAACGGCGGCTGGAGTATGCCGTTAAACGCAAGGCAAGTCTGTTCGATGAGGATACCCGAGAACTTGGACGGATCGCCGAATGGGCCGAAGCAACGACGGATGGGTCTGTAAGTGAGCTGGACTTTGTACCCGCATCTGAAATCTGGCAGGCGGTTCAGAGCGAACATGGAAACTGCCAGGGCCGAAAGTGCGGTCATTATTCGCAATGCTTTTACTGGAAGGCTCGGCGAAAACTGGAGACTGCCGACATCATCGTCGCCAACCACGCCCTGCTGTTCAGCGACCTGGCACTCAAGGAAGCCGGCGTCAGTGTGCTGCCGGACTATCATCGGGTCATCATTGACGAGGCGCATACCATCGAGCATATCGCCGAGGATCACTTCGGCATTCGCATCAGCCAATCGCAGCTGACCTGGCTGCTGGATCGGCTGTACAATCCGCGAAAACGCAAAGGACTGCTGGCATTTCACAAAAGTGCTTCAGAGGCGAAAGACGCGGTTAAAAAATGTCGACAGGCGGCACAGGTGTTTTTCGCGCAAGTGCAGGCGTGGTATGCTCATGCCGGCGAGGATAATAACGGACGGTGCGAACCGGAGTTTGTCGAGAACAACGTGGGGCCAATGCTGAAGGAACTTCGTCTGGACTTAGTAAAACTGGCCAAGACAGCCAAGAGCGAAGATGATACATTTGAATTTCTGCGATATGCCGATCAGCTGGGAGGCATTGAAACAGACCTGAAGGATTTTATCCTGCAGCAAAAAGACGGCTGTGTCTATTGGATCGAGGTCGAATCCAACCGGCGAAAGAAAATCCTGCTGCGATGTGCCCCGCTGGATGTCGGGCCGTATCTCAAACGCGCGTTGTTCGATCAATACGAATCGGTGGTGCTGACCAGCGCCACGCTCAGTCTCGGCGGGCAGGAAAAAGAGGGATTCGCATTTTTTTCCGGTCGTGTCGGGCTGGAAGATTTTCAATCGCTGCAATTGGGGTCGCCGTTTGATTACGAACAGCAGGTTCAGATGTATCTTGAGCCGGACCTGCCGGAACCGAACAGTTCGAACTTTGTGGATGCGGCGTGCGAAGCGATCAAGAAATATCTGCTCAAAAGTGACGGCCGCGCGTTCGTGCTGTTTACCAGCTATGCGATGCTCAAAAAAGCCGCGGCGAATCTGGAAGCGTGGATGGCCGATCAGGACATGGAATTGCTGGTTCAGGGCGGCGGGACAGATCGGGCACGGCTGCTGGAGCATTTCAAGCAAGACACCCGAAGCGTGCTGTTCGGAACCGACAGCTTTTGGCAGGGAGTGGATGTGCCGGGCGAGAGCTTGTCCAATGTCATCATCGTCAAGCTGCCGTTTGCGGTACCGAACCACCCATTGATCGCCGGGCGTATCGAACTGCTTAAAGAACAAGGGCACAACCCGTTCTTTTCGTATCAGCTGCCGATGGCGATCATCAAGTTCAAACAGGGCTTCGGGCGGCTGATCCGTAACAAAACCGACCGCGGCATGGTCGTCGTGCTGGACAGCCGCATCGTACGGAAAATGTACGGCCGCCAGTTCATCGCCGCGATCCCCAAATGCCGCGTCGAAGTGGTCAACACAGAAGAGCATTTCGAATAATGAGAACACGACCGTCCCGGTCGCACATATTTTTTATTGTGGGCGAGACGCCCGCGTTCCCAGTTATTTTTCCTGTATTTTTCTGTCCATTTATCATATAGTGGCGTGCTAAGCGAACATCAATCAAAGGTGGTATTATGGAAAAAGTATTCTTAAACGGCGAGATTATAAAGGCCGCCGCGGCGGATGTCGCGATTACCGACAGCAGTTATCTTTACGGCATCGGCCTTTTTGAGACCATGCGGGCGGTGGACGGCACGGTGTTTCGGTTGGCGGACCACCTGGCCCGGCTCAACGCCAGTGCGGAGCAATTGGCCATTGCCAACAGCTATTCCGACGAACAGATCACCCAGGCCGTGGACGAGGTGCTGACGGCTAATAGGCTGTCCGATGCACGGATGCGGCTGCAAGTCAGTAATGGAGCCGTCAAATCAGACGGTACGACAACAACCAATCTGCTGGTAACGGCAACCGAGTTTACACCTTATCCTGCGGAGTATTATGAAAAAGGCGTGCGGGTGGCGCTGACCGATTTTCGCCAGAATTCCGCCGACCCCTTCTGCGGACACAAGACCACCTGCTACGGTCCGCGATTGACGGCCCTGAAACAAGCCCACGAAAAACTGGCGACCGAGGCCCTGTGGTTCACAACGGAAAACTTCTTGGCCGAGGGATCCATTAGCAATGTTTTTCTGGTTAAGGATGGCCAGCTTTATACCCCACCAGTGCAAACCCCTGTCCTGCCGGGCATCGCGCGAAAGACCGTGATTGAAATCGCCGAAGCTGAAAACATCCCCTGCCACGAACAACCGCTGCAAGTCGGCGATCTACTGGGAGCGGACGAAGTCTTCCTGACCAATGTCATCATGGAAGTCCTGCCGGTAACATCGGTAGAAGCTCACACCGTCGCCGAAGGCAAACCGGGAGTGATAACGAAAAAAATATCAGAAAAATATAGACTAAAATTAAACGAAAAAAATGAATAGAGCTCCTTTCCAAACGCTTGTTTTGCCTTTCAGAAAATTAGGTAATGGGGTTTTTGAGTATGCCATATTCAAATGCTCAGATTCTGGTTATTGGCAAGGGATAGCCGGTGGTGGCAAAATCGGTGAAACTCCCCTTGAAGCAGCTAATAGAGAAGCTTATGAAGAAGCGGGAATCCCCTGTAACATAAAACTTTTTCCGCTAAAGTCAATGTGTTCGGTTCCAGCATACCATTTTTCCGGACACATTTGGCCAAAAGAATTATATGTCATTCCTGAATATTCATTTGCTGTTAATTGCTCTGAAGTCAGCATAACATTATCATCTGAACATATTGAGTACCATTGGGACAATTTTAAAAATTGCACAAAAATGCTCAATTGGGACAGCAATAAAACAGCGCTATGGGAACTTAACCAAAAATTGCTGGACAACACTTTGGAGTAAACAAATGAAAATAAAAGAGATTGCGAATGCGGTTGAAGAAATTGCGCCGTTGGGGTTGGCGCAGGATTGGGATAATGTGGGGTTGCTGATTGGGAATCCGGACAAGAACATCAAGAATATTCTGCTGACGATTGATACAACCCAAGCGGTTGTTGCTGAAGCCAAAGCGCAAAAGGTTGATCTGATACTGGCGTATCACCCGATCATCTGGGATGGGCTAAAGCGTGTCACCTCTGACGGCGAAACGGCACATATCTATGACCTTATCAAGTCCGGCATCAGCGTGTTCTGCATTCATACGGCGCTGGATGTCGCGGCGGGCGGGGTTAATGACGCACTGGCCGATATTCTCGGTATCGAAAAGCCCCAACCCATCGGCGATTATGTCGCCGATCCGGCCGGGCCGCAGTATAAAGTCATCACCTTTGTCCCCGTCAATGATGTCAATAAAGTCGCCGATGCACTGTACGCCGCCGGAGCCGGGGCGATTGGCAATTATTCACACTGCGGGTTCCAAGCAGACGGTACGGGAACCTTCAAACCGCTAACCGGTTCCAATCCGACCATCGGCAAACGCGGCAAGTTGGAACAAGTCAACGAGATCAAACTGGAAACGGTCGTTCCGTCGGGCAAGGTCGCCGATGTTCTAGCCGCACTGCAAGCCAGTCACCCCTATGAAACCCCGGCGTTCGATGTATTCAAGCATTACGATATCGAGAACAAGATCGGTCTTGGCCGCATCGGTGAATTAAAGAAGCCGCTTTCGATGCAAAAAGCCATCGCTAATATCAAAGCCGCCACCGGCTGCAAGGCCGTCGGCATCGTCGGACCATCGCGGCGAACCGTCAAAAAGGGAGCTGTCTGTGCCGGTTCCTGCGGCAAAATCATTAATTCCGTCATTGCGCAGGGGGCCGATCTGTACCTGACTGGCGAGTTCAAACACCATCAGGCACTGGCCGCACAGGAGGCGGGGATGACCTGTATTTGCCTGTCGCACACGGTCTCGGAGCGGTTCGCCCTGAAAAATCTGGCAAAACAATTGAAAAAACAGCTCAAAACCGTTACCATCCGCATCAGCAAAAAGGATAAAGACCCATTTACATGGATCAATGTCTAATTTTGAATGATGAATGAATACCCCCTCCCCCCTGCGGGGTACTGGCCCTTTGGCAGGGGGAGAGCTTTTGGAAAGTTTTTTATGAATGACGAAAAGACTGATATTGAGCAACCGGAATTGGCTGAAACATCTGACAGCAACACAACGCCGGAAGCGGAAGTAACTGATAACACCGACTGGGACGAAACGCCCCCGGCCGAGCCGGATGGTGAAGCCGCCCCGGAGGTGTCGGAACCTGTGGACGAGACAGGAACGAAATCTGAAGCAACACAGGAAACCGAAGCCGCCGCTCCGCAGACGGATATCGAGGACGATACCGAAGAGCAGGACACCGAGACGCCGGCCGACTTCGAGGCCACGCTGGAGACGGTGATCGAGGCGGTGCTGTTTGCCAGCGATGAGCCGCTGAGCCCGAAGCGGCTGGTGGATATCGCCGAGGCCGGATCGGTCAAGGATGTCAACGCCTGTGTGAAGGCGCTGAACAAACACTACCGCGAAGCGGGGCGCTCGTTCCGCATCGAAAAGATCTCCGGCGGCTATCAGATGATGACGCTGTCGGTGTTCAATTCGTGGATCACTAAGCTCATCAAAGTCCGCTCGGACAACAAGCTCACCCCCGCGGGACTGGAAGCACTGGCAATCGTCGCGTATAAGCAGCCGATCATTCGGGCCGATGTCGAGGCCATCCGCGGCGTCGCTTCCGGCGAGATCCTGCGAAACCTGATGTACAAAGGCATGGTCAAAATCGTTGGCCGCGCCGAGGTCATCGGACGGCCCATGCTCTACGGCACCACCAAAAAATTCCTCGACGTCTTCGGTCTGAACACCCTCAAAGACCTGCCCAAAATCGAAGAACTCAAAGCCCCGCAATGATTTTTTGCCACAGAGAACACAGAGGGAAAGAGGTAAAAAACTTAAGCGAGATAAGTAATGAAGATGAAAATTATTTTCTTGGTTATGGGCATTCTCGCTTGTGTATTTGATTTTATTCTTATCTTTATGACTACTGAACTCAGTGGTGGAGGCCCAGGAGCACCTCTGGAAGGGGTAGTGATCATGTTCCTGTGTGGTATTCCTATTTTACTTTTCTCCTTAACATCAATTGTTGGATCAAGTATTTGCCTGTCAAAATCAAAAAAGGATAAAATGCTCAGTTTTTCTGGTTTATCATTCGGAATTATTGGGTTGATTTTATTTGGTTTGATTTTTATAGCAGAAAGTAGTCTTTAATACATTGCGCCCAGAAAGAGTATGATATCTCTTGCCCAGAATGAACAAATCACAGACAACTAAAATCCAACAAGCCCTTTTAAAATGGTTTCGTGCGAATGCTCGTGATCTACCGTGGCGGCAGAACCGTACGCCGTATGCCGTCTGGGTGTCGGAGATCATGCTCCAGCAGACGCAGGTCGCTACTGTTATCGATTACTTCAACCGATTCATGAAACGCTTTCCCACAGTAGAAAAACTGGCCCGCGCCAGGCAGGACACCGTACTAAAACTGTGGGAGGGGTTGGGCTATTATAGCCGCGGCCGCAACCTGCACAAAGCCGCCAAGGTCATTGTCAGCGATTATGGTGGCCAATTGCCGGACACAATCGAAGAACTGCAAAAGATCCCCGGTATCGGCCGCTATACCGCCGGAGCGATTGCCAGCATTGCCTTCAACCGCCCCGCCCCGATCCTCGACGGCAATGTTATTCGTGTTTTGTGCCGCCTATTCTGCGTCGACGGCAATCCCAAAGACACCGCTACCAAAAACAAACTGTGGGGTCTGGCCGATACGCTGGTCCACACGAAACATCCCGGCGACTTTAACGAGGCCATGATGGAACTGGGCGCAATGGTCTGCACACCCCAGAGTCCCGCCTGCCCGAAATGCCCGCTGAAAAATCACTGTCAGGCAAAGAAAACTGGGCGACAGAACGAACTGCCCGTCAAACAAAAGCAAGCCCCCCTGCCGCACTATACGATTGTCATCGGCATCGTATACAAAAACAACAAAGTCCTGATCGACAAACGCAAACAGAACGCCCTGCTCGGCGGGTTGTGGGAGTTTCCCGGCGGGAAAAAGAAAAAAGACGAATCCTTCAAAGCCGCCGTCGCCCGTGAGGTCAAAGAAGAAACCGGCATCAACATCGAAGTCAGCAAACGCCTCTGCATTGTCAAGCACACCTATTCGCACTTTAAGATCACTTTACATGCCTATCTATGTGAATATAAGTCAGGAAATGCAAAACCCCTCGGCTGCGACGCCGTCAAATGGATCGCCCTGCAAAACCTCTCAAAATACGCCTTCCCTGCCGCCAATGTCAAAATCATAAAAATGCTGAAAACACAGCCACAAACAAAGGATAAAAAATGATACACATCCGCATTGCACAACCCGAAGACACCGAAAGCATCGTCGAGTTTAATATGGCAATGGCTCT
>JBDLJN010000043.1:0-17093 GCA_039714335.1 Planctomycetota bacterium | reverse complement strand
GATGTTCGCATTGCCGGCGGGATCCTGCTTGTGATCATCTCCGTTCAGCATATCTTAAAAAGCGACAAAAGTATTGCCGCCGGAGACAAGGAGCGCCAATCACCTGAGGAGATCGGCTGTGTTCCGCTGGCGTGTCCGCTGCTGGCCGGCCCCGGGGCCATGGTAACCAGCTTAACCATCTGGCACGGTTCAAAGGAAGGTCCGATGGCCGCGCTGACAGCGATTGTCCTGGTGTTGGGTTTGTTTTGGGTTCTGATGCGGTTTGTCGATACGATCAACCGGGTCATCGGAAAGCTGATCATTACGGCGATCTCGAAAGTCATGCTGGTTCTCGTCGCCGCGATCGGCGTCAATATGATCATGCAGGGAATCCTGAGGTACTTCACTTAAGCCGGAGCAAATTATGATCGACATTAATGAATCTGATTTAATCGAATTCTTCGAAACTCTTCCAACCAATGAACCGAATGAGGAAAAGGAATTTTTTGGCTCAACGCACTTTGATGTAAATAACTCAGGTTGTCATCTCTCCTTTGATATCTCATCCAACTTTGCAGATTTGTATATTGATCTAAAACAGCATCCCGATACACCGGGATGTCCACGCTGATAAAAATTCAGAGCCGCAACTGTGATCCAGCAGGCATAAATAGGCCTCGCAGAGGTCGTTATGTTGTAGCCACGGGGCGTAAGCCCGTGGATAGAAAGTTGCCCCCCATATCCCAAAAGTCCGCGCAGCGGGCGGCATTCTTATCGTTAAAATCATGCCGCCCCATTGGGGCTTAGAAAAGATTAAGATAGAACCCTTATCCCCCGCCCTGACGGACGGGGCTACAACATACCGCCCTAACGGGCTTTGCAACGGCGCATAAAAAAAGCCCTGTCCGTTTTGGACAGGGCTGGATGTTTGTTCTAAGCATGCCGGGAATCCTGCTCCGGCGGCTCCGGGCACATCATAATGTACTCGCGAACCTTATCCAGATCGGCCATCGCAACGGCCACCTTGTCATCGGCGGCCCCATAGTACAGCAGCAGCTGGTTGGTTTCCGGCATCACCACCCCGCCGGTCACAAAGGTCACATCACTGACATCGCCGATGCGTTCATAGTCCTCACGCGGGCCAAGCACCCACTCCTCACTCCGACGAAGGACGCGCCACGGCTCATTCTTATCCAGCAGCGCCAGCCCCGTTCGGTAGATCTGGCTGGCCGTCGTGCGCCGCACGCCGTGATAAACGATCAGCCACCCCTCGGGAATCTCGATCGGCTGACAGCCCAGACCGATACGGGCACCGTCCCAGTGGGCATAACGCGTGCCCAAGAGAACCCGGTGGTCGCCCCAGTGTTTCAAATCCGGCGACAAACTCATCCAGATGTGCGCCTCACCACGAACAACGGGCCGATGGATCAGTGCAAACCGTCCGTGAAACCGGCGCGGGAACAGGCAGGCATCCTTATCTTCCGGCGGGATCATGCCGCCCAGGCGGGCAAAGGTCTTGAAATTGCGTGTGATCGCCAGCGACACAACCGGACCGCCCATGCCGAACGACACATAAGTGATGCCGTACTGCTTCTGCTCTTCGAGCCAGACGATGCGGGGGTCTTCCAGGCCCCAGCGCTCTTCGTGGCTTTGCTGGTCGGCCTCCATCGTGGGGGCTTCATCGATCTGCCAGTCGGTCAGGCCGTTCTTGCTCCGCGACACGCAAAAATGACTGAATCCCCGCATGTCTTCCACACGATTCAGCAGCAGCACCTCGCCGTTGACGCGAACAGCGCCGGGATTAAACACCGAGTTGATCGGATACGGCCAGTCATCGGCCGTCAAGATCGGGTTGCCTTCAAAACGGGTGAAAAGCTCCGAGGCTAGTTTTGCTCGTTTCAACGGGGTCATATTCTTATTCTCTGTATCAATATGGGTGCCGTTTTTGTGTTAATGTTTAACGCATACTATTTATTATGTTCGGCAATAAGCGTTTGCGATTTAAACACTAATCTTTCATTTTTCGAAAAACAATACCAAAAATCCATCTTATTGAAAAATATTTCCGGCCCCAACTCCGAATTATGGAGTATTTTTCTCTTTTCAAAACCCCCTTCGTCGAGTTTACTTGGGAACAAGAGCGGCATATGAGCGTATTGAATCGTAAGCCCGTAGAGTTTTCCCCGGGCGGAATGAAGTGAAACCCCGGGGGTCGGGGTAATCTCGACACCCACCGATCCTGAATGGGTCGAACATTCAACCCCGCTGGGGTTGTGGTTGTTTTGTGGACTCATTACCACGGGTTACGGCCTATCGGCCTGCACCCGCGGCTGCCATTGCTGCGACCCCTTCGGGGTCATATGGATACCGCTTTTTCACGATTTTATAACCAGGAGAGTCACAATGAAGAAAACAGTTTATTTACTGGGGTTGTTATCGGTCACAGCCGGTTTGTTTTTAGTTAGCGACGTGTCCGCTAAAACAGTCATCACAGAGTATCAGAACCAATCCTCCAGTGCATCTCTGAAGCCGGCGCAGATGAACGACCAACCGGGCATTGCCGTGGTCTTCGAGGGCACCGACGACCTGCACTATTACGCTACACCCGAAGCGGCCCCGGCACCGCACTTGGTGCTGAAAGTATCCGCCAAAGCCGACGGTTTGACCTTTGACGAAACGGTTTATCCCGAATACCAGTATTTCAACGACGCCGCCAAGGGCAAGATCGAAGTGTATGTGGGCAATTTTACGGTGTTCGTGCCCTTTGCAGGAGGACCGGTTCTCGACGCAGCTAAACCAAAAGATGTTACCGTAACCATCGAAGGTATCGCCTGCACCAGCGAGTTATGCCTGTCTCCGTTTGAAAAAGAAATGACAGGTCAGGTTGCTTGGGGGGCGGACAATGTGCTGAAACTCAGCTTCAAGGCCGCACCGCCGCAGGAGATCGGGACGACCGGGGAACCGGTTGAACCAGAGCCGGAACCGGAAATTCAGGCCGCCGAAACGGATGCGGGGCTTGCGGATATGCTGTCGGACTGGAGCGCTGCCGGAGATTCACAGGATGGAACAGACAAAAGCGTGCTGTGGTATTTTCTGCTGGCGATCTTAGCCGGGCTGTCCATCAATATTATGCCGTGCGTGCTGCCGGTGATCCCGCTGATCATCATGCGGCTGGTCGGCCAGGCCAAAGAGTCCGGCCCCCGGCGGGTGGCACTGGGATTTTCATTCTGCGGCGGTATTATTTTATTCTTCGCGGCGTTCGCGGCAATCTCAACCGCCATTCAATTGAGTACCGGAGTCGCAATAGACCTGAACAGCATCTATCGAAACCCCGCCGCGGTGATTACGCTGTTTCTGTTCATCGTCTTCTTCGCGCTGGTGCTTCTGGATATTCTCGTCATTACCCTGCCCGGTTCGGTCGCAGGGCATCAGAGCAGCGGCGGCGGCTTTGCCGGGTCGATCGGCATGGGCTTTTTCGCCGGCATCTTAAGCACTCCGTGCAGCGGTGCGGTCATCGGGGCAGTGCTGGTCTGGGCACAGACTCAGCACCCGGCTGTCAGCAGCGCCGCGCTGGTACTGATGGGCGTAGGGATGGCGCTGCCGTATGCGGTATTGGTCTCGATGCCGAAGTTGCTGGACTATGTGCCCAAGCCGGGCACCTGGATGGAACTGTTCAAACAGACCGGCGGTTTTCTGCTGCTGATCATCGCGGCCAAGTTCATGCTCGCCGGACTGACCAAGGACCATATGCTCAATGTCATTTTGTATGGTGTGATCTTTGCGTTCTGCGTCTGGATGTGGGGAACATGGGTGACCTTTTCCACACCGAAAGGAAAAAAATGGACCGTCCGACTCATCGCTTTGGTCATCGCTGTTGCGACCGGTTTCTGGTTGCTGCCCGCACCATCGGCTTCACAGGCCGACTGGCAAAAATATGACCCGGCACTCGTGCAGGAGTCGCTGGAAGACGGAAAGCCCGTTCTGCTGAAATTCACCGCCGACTGGTGTACCAACTGCAAGATCGTCGAAAAAAATGTTTACCAGGACCCCGACACGGCGGCATTTTTGAAACAGCGGGACTTCGTCATGATCAAGGCCGATACCACACAGAAAACCTATCAGGCCGCGATCGATTATAATGAAATCTTCAAAGGCGCCGGCAGCGTGCCCAACACGGTCCTGCTGAACCCGAACAAAAAAACAATCACCAACCTCCGCGGCATCTTCACCCCGGAAGAACTGAAACAGAAAATTGAAGGACAGTTTTAACCCCGCCAATTCACTTGAACAACCTCTTAATCTGTGTATACTGCACATGAGAGTTGTTATTGAGGGTACAATGGCATTGTAAACAGGGATGCTCACAAGTGAAATTCACAAAACACCTTCGTCATATAGGAAAAAAGATATATTATTTCGGCAACAAGAGGTGCTGCCCTCTTTGCGGGAAAAAGGCCAAAAAGTTTGACATATACGGCCTTAAAGGCCGACAAGATGCCCGATGTATACACTGCGGATCCCTGGAAAGACACCGCCTGCTTTGGCTTTATCTGACAGAAAAAACAAAACTTTTTTGTCAGAAATCTTCAAGGAAAATGCTTCATATTGCTCCTGAAAAATGTCTTGAGAGAAAATTCCAAAACCTGTTCGGCGACGGGTATGTCACTGCTGATCTGAATGACCCACGCGTGCAAGTTAAAATGGATGTCACGAACATTCCCTTTGATAATCAAACCTTTGATATTATTTATTGCTCTCATGTCCTCGAGCATGTTCCGGATGACAGAGGAGCATTGCGGGAATTTTATCGTGTGTTAAAAGATGACGGTTTGGTGGTCCTTATGGTTCCGGTCAATGTTGAAGAAACGATCGAAGACCCGTCTATTACAGACCCTAAGGAACGTGAAAGACTCTTTGGGCAATGGGATCATGTTCGTAAATATGGCCCTGATTTTATTAATCGAGTTCGCAAGGCGGGTTTTAAGGCTGAGGAAGTTCTGCCCGGTGACTTTCTAAATGAAGAAAAAATCAATTATTGCAGTACGACTCATCACACACCCATTTATCATTGCACAAAATAACACCATGGTGAAAGCGAAAACAAAAATTAAAGTCGATCCGGCGGAGGCGAAAGAGCGGTTGGGTAAAATTCTGCCCATTCTCAAAAAGACCTATCCCGATGCGAAGATCGCGCTGAACTGGGACAATCCGTGGAATTTATTTGTCGCGGTGGTTCTGTCGGCGCAATGCACGGATGTGCGTGTGAACATTGTCACCAAGGATCTGTTCAAGAAGTATAAAAGTGCGCAGGACTATCTGGATGTGGATCTCGAAGAACTCCAGCAGGACATTCGCTCAACCGGTTTTTACCGCAACAAAGCCAAAAACATCCGCGGCGCCGCGGAAAAAATCCTCAACGACTTCGGCGGCACAGTCCCCGACACGATGGACGAGCTGCTGACACTGCCCGGCGCGGGCCGAAAGACCGCCAACTGCATCCTCGGCAACGCCTACGGCACACCGGGTATTACCTGCGATACGCATGTTATTCGGCTGTCCCGCCGGCTCGGTCTGAGCGAAAACAAAGACCCGGTCAAGCTGGAATTCGACCTGATGGAGATCGTGCCGAAAAAGAAATTCGGCGGCTGGACGATGTTTTCACACTACATTATCTTCCACGGCCGCAACTGCTGCCGCGCCCGCAAGCCGGATTGCGCCAACTGTCCGCTTGACAAATACTGTCCGTCCGCCCATAATCCAAAGCTGTGGTAGCTACCGCGTGGGCACGGCCCACCCTACCGTTGAAGACTGAAACCTGGAGACTGATAGTGATGAATCAAGAATTCAATTTACCCGCAGAAGAACCGTGGCGAATATTCCGTATTATGGCCGAATTTGTCGAGGGCTTTGAAGAACTGGCCAATATCGGCCCGGCTGTGTCCATCTTCGGCTCGGCCCGGACCGGCCCCGGCGAACCCTATTACGACCTGACCGTGGAGACCGCGCGAGAAGTCGGAAAAGCCGGCTTTGGGGTTATCACCGGCGGCGGCGGCGGGGTGATGGAAGCAGCCAACAAAGGCGCGCAAGAAGCCGGCGTTAAAAGCGTCGGACTGAATATTGAACTGCCGCACGAGCAGCAACCCAACGACTATCAGGATATCTCGCTGCACTTTCGCTATTTCTTCTGCCGCAAGGTGATGTTCCTCAAGTACGCCCACGGCTTTATCGTCATGCCCGGCGGCTTCGGCACAATGGATGAGTTTTTCGAGTCGATGGTACTGATCCAGACACTCAAGCAGGCCCACTTCCCGGTGGTCTGCATGGGCCATGAATTCTGGGACGGGCTGATCGACTGGGTCAAAGACACCATGCTGGACAAATACGGGTACATCTCACCCGAGGATATGAATGTGTTCAGCGTGTGTGACACACCGGAAGAGGCCGTGAAGATCATTACCGACTTCCATAAGAAAAACGGCCGCGGCGGACTCAAACAGCCCTGGGGCCTCAAACGCCCGGAAGATCAATAGCCCGAAGCGCGAGCGCAGGGATCAATACAACCACCGAGGCAGAACATGAAAACTATCCGATGGGGCATCATTGGCTGCGGCAAGGTAACTGAGATCAAAAGCGGCCCTGCCCTTCAAGGGGCCGACGGGTCCGAACTGGTCGCGGTGATGCGCCGCAGCGGGGATCTGGCTGCCAACTACGCCAAGCGGCACGGCGTGGCCCGATGGTATGATGATGCGGACGCCCTGATCAACGATTCGCAGGTGGATGCGGTCTATGTCGCCACGCCACCGTCATCTCATAAAGACTATGCACTGGCGGTCGCCGCCGCGAGCAAGCCCGTCTATGTCGAAAAACCGATGGCGCTGAACTTCGCCGAGTGCCAGGCAATGATCGCCGCGTGCGAAGAACACAAGGTTCCGCTGTTCGTGGCCTATTACCGGCGTGGATTGCCGCGGTTTGCCAAGGTCAAATCCTTGCTGGACGATGGGGCCATTGGCAATGTGCGCTTTGCGCAGGTTTGCTACTATCGCCCGCCCTCCGAAGGCGATCTGAACGGAACCCCCAACTGGCGTGTGGACCCGCGTATCGCCGGCGGCGGGTATTTCTATGACCTGGCCTCGCACTGTATCGACCTGCTCCAGCATCTGCTCGGCGATGCCGTCGCGGCGAGCGGTTACGCCTCCAATCAGACACGGATGTATGAGGCCGAAGATATCGTCAGCGGCGTATTCATCACCGAAAAGAATGTGCATGTCAACCTGGTGTGGAACTTTAACGCCGCCAGCCGCCTGGACCGCATCGAGATCATCGGCAGTAAGGGCACGCTGACCTTCTCGACATTCGCCGACAACCCGATCGTTCTGGAAAACGCCGCCGGCAGGCAGGAATTCACGATCGACAACCCGCCGCATATCCAGCAGCCGCTGATCCAGACGATCGTCAATGAACTTCGCAGCCGCGGCCGCTGCCCCAGCACCGGAAAAACCGCCGCACAAACCAACTGGGTCATGCAGCAGATGTGCACCGCACTTTAGTCAGCGGTCAATTTGTGAATTTACGGATGAGTAGCGGGAGAAAGACAACAAGAGCGAACCAGAACATCATTTTTAGTGCCCAGCTCTGGATTCTTTTTCCAATAGAGCAATCAAAATGAACCTCTCGCCCTTTTAGAATTTTTTCTATTTCATCGATCCAAACAAAGAAGAAAACACTCGGAAAAAACGTTATCAGCATGATGCCGCAGGAAATAACAAGGATAATCGCCTCTGCGGTATGAATGCCAAACGCCAGACCCAGCGCAGCACCGGATGCCAGACTGACCGAAGAAAACACACAAGCCCCGACAACCCAAAGCATCACACGGTGATACCTCAGCAGTTTTCCAGTGTCCTCGATATTGTTAAAGTCGAATAATCTCATTCAAAATCCGTTTGGCAGATGTGGTTTTACTGATGTTCTCGTAAGTCTGCCAGTCGGTACTTTTGCTTTTGATATGAATCGTGGACTTGTCCGAGCCGATGGCAGCCGGTTCGTTGGCGACGATCATGTCGAGTTTTTTGGCTTTTATCTTCTTTTCCGCGTTCGCCAGCAGTACATCGGCATCCTCCAGCGCAAAGCCAACCAGCATCTGCCCTTTCTTCTTATTCCGCCCGGCCCATTTAAGGATATCCGTCGTGGGCTTCAGATTCAGCGACAGAACAGTCTGCTCCTTCTTGATCTTGGTCTTGCTGCTTGCGGCGGGTTTATAGTCCGACACCGCCGCGGCCATGATCAGGCAGTCGCATTTGGCAAACTCACGTTTGACCGCCTTGAACATCTCATCGCTGGTCACCACATCGACGATCTTCGCCTCTTTCGGCGGCCGCAGCGACGTCGGCGCGGTGATCAGCGTCACCCGGTGCCCGGCCCGAATCGCCGCCCGCGCGATCGCACACCCCATCCGCCCCGTGCTGGCATTGGAGATAAACCGCACCGGATCGATATACTCCCGCGTCCCCCCGGCAGTGATCAGAATGTTCAGTTTTGTTTTCGCCATATTATTCGGTACCAGATTAGCACGGATTCTGGCAAATTTGCAAGTTTTTTTGGCTGATAATGGCATTTTTGCCCCAATGGCCGGATGTGTTTTAAGAATCCTGACAGCGCCCCATATATTAAGAAAATCACCTGTTTTCCACGCCCTTTGTTTGTTTTTTGCCAATTATATAGGACTGTCTGGTTTTTCGGAGTTTTCCGAAACATAAAAATATAATCTACCAAAAAAGTAATGACTTCCCCCGTTATAAGTCGATAATTTTAGTTGTTTAGTTGATAATGAATATTAGAAATCATTTTTTTGCGAAAGGAGTACAAAGATGAACTTGAAGCAGGTGGCGGTTTTAATGTGTGTTGCGTTGATGGGGGCAGGGGCGTTTGCCTATTCGTTTCTAGGGCCGCCCACAGCCGAACTTGAAAAAATATCAAGGAAAAATGAAAGGGGAAACACCTTTTCGCGTCATGAAGACAAGTCCAGTTACATTTTTTCATTTTCACAGCAGAATATCGGTATTGACGGTGTTTTAATGTCCGGGAAGATTGAGGACGCGGAAATAACCCGCCACTACTATTCGTGGGGCGTTGCTCTGGATGAAAATTTCAATTTTAATCTGCTGCTCGGTGCTGTCTCCGCGGAGGCCGACGGGGAATACTTCGATGACATCAATGCCACAAGTGATTTTGGCGGAGATTACGGTTTTTCTGTCGGGTTCAACTTCAAGAGTACCTTTGTTCACGGTGACACGGTTGACTGGGGTGCCATGGTCCAGACGACATATTTCTCCACGGAAGATACGATCGATGACCATAATGTCGAATTTGATGATATGTATGATATCCAGATAGCCGTTGGCCCTACGATTGATATGGATGGCTGGAAACTTTACGGCGGAGCTTACTATTATCTGCTGGACGGACACTTGGACATATCAGGCTCTATGTATTCAGAATCAGTGGATGTAGACGAAGACGATGAGTTTGGTATTTTTGCCGGTGCCCAATTCGAAATTATGGAAAACACCGATTTAGTCATCGAAGGCGCAATGGGGGACGACCACTATGGAATTGGTCTCAGTATAGGGATGCGTTTTTAAGACACATTAAGACCAGTATATGGATCTTCTTACTAAGGAACCACAAGCTGCTTGTGGTTCCTTTTTTATTTTAAAAATTGCGCCAGGGCTTCTAAAATAGCCGCCGGTTCGGCCATGCGGCCGATGCCGGTTGTGCCGCAGGCGAGGCGCCCCTGTTCGGGGCCAATGGTGTTGAATTTGAGTTGGTCGGTCAGAATTGTTATATTGTGCTGAACGATGGGATTGGCCCACATCCTGCTGTTCATCGCCGGAGCCAGCAGGACCGGCTTGTCCCAGCAGGCACACAGCGTCGTGCTGAGCAAGTCATCACAAATCCCCGTTGCAATCTTAGCGATAATATTGGCCGTCGCCGGAGCCACCACCACTGCATCGGCCCAGTCAGCGGTTTGAATGTGGCCGATCTTAAAATCCTCCGGCCCCTGCCATAAACTCGTATAGACGGCTCCACCCGTCACCGCCTCAAACGTCGCCGGCGTGATCAGTTTACAGGCCGATTCGGTCATGATCGTACGCACCGTCGCACCTGCCGCCGTCAGTTTGCTGGCCAGGTCGGCGGCCTTGTACGCCGCGATCCCGCCGCTGACGCCAAGGACGACGTTGCAGCCGCCAAATTGTTTTGCCGTTTCGGTCATGAGTCGGTTACAGCAGGTCTATCGCGGGCTTCTTTTCGTCGCCAATCTCATCCAGAACGATCTTGTCCTGCTTGATCTCCTGAACAACAATTTCCATTGGAGTCAGCCCCTCAGTATCCTCGATCAGCGGCCGGCCGCCTTCCATCAACTCGACCATCCGCTTCTGGATCAGCGCAGACAGCTTAAACCGCCCGCCCGCCTTATTCACAATATCTGTATTTTTCAGTTCTTCAATCATATTTATCCCTTAATAGTCCCGTTAATAATATCAATAACTTCCTGCACCGCCTGGTCCAGATCGTCATTGATCACCATGTGTTCATAATACTGCCACGCCGTGGCTATTTCCCGGCTGGCTGTTTCCAGTCGCCGCTGTTTTGTTTTGGCATCTTCGCCGCGGCCGCGACCGTCAATACGCTGCCGCAGGTCTTTTTTGCGCGGCGGCAGCAGAAAGATCGTTTGCGCCTGAGGCCGGATCTTCTTAACCTGCAAAGCACCCTGAACATCGATCTCCAGGATCACAACGCGCCCGGCCGCAATCGCTTCATCCACCGGCGATTTAGGCGTTCCGTAATAATTGCCAAACACATCCGCGTGTTCAAGAAACTCATCTTGTTCGATTTTTGCCTGAAAGTCATCACGGGTTAAAAACACATAATCCTGCCCGTCCTGTTCCGAATCAGACTGCGGACGGCTCGTCGCTGAGATACTCAAAAACGCATCCAGTTTTTCGACAACCTGCTTGCAGATCGTGCTTTTACCGACCCCCGAAGGCCCGCTGATGATCACCAATTTTCCCTGTGTTTTAGATTCTTCCATTGTCAATGTGCAATTAATGACTTATTCTACATTCTGAACTTGTTCTTTAATTCGGTCGATTGAACATTTAATCTCAATCACCGCCTGATTGATCGTTGTGTCCGAACTCTTGCTGGCAATCGTATTGGCCTCTCGAAGCATTTCCTGCGTAATAAAGTCCAACCGTCGCCCGACCGGACCACCGGCCTGGCAGCATTCACGAAACTGTACCAAGTGCGCCCCCAACCGGGACACTTCTTCAGCAATATCGCTGCGTTCGGCATAGATCGCCACTTCACGCGCCAGCAGATCCTTATCCATCTTCAATTGGGCCTTGGCCAGCAGCTGGTCCACGCGATCCTTCAGCCGGCCGTGGTATTCTTCCACAACAATGCCCACCCTCTCGCCAATGGCTGCAAGCCGATCGTCGATACGGTCCAGGTTCGCCAGCAAATCCGCGCTTATGGCCCGGCCTTCTTCGGCGCGAGACTGCTTGAGCAACTCCAGGGCCTCATGCGTCAGCGACAAAATAACCTGCCGCATTTTCTCCATGTGGGCCTCATCCGGGATCACCGGCTGCACAATACCCGGCAGCAGCAGCATCGACGCCAGATCGATCCGGCTCTGTCCGTCACCTTCCGGAAGCAGTTTTTTCAGACGCTGAACATATATCTTAAGCGCATTCTCATCGACATCAAAGAGCGCGTCGCCGGAGATGTTTTTCATCCGCAGCGAGTAGCTGACCGTGCCTCGATGAATGGTGTCGCGATGAACCCGCTCGATCTTGCCTTCAAGATAGGCGGCAATGTCCGGTATCCTCAACTGCGCCTTGAAGTATCGATTATTGACTGAACGGACCTCAACGGTATAGACAACACCGTCAACTTCCGAACAGGCCTGACCAAATCCCGTCATACTGCAAATCATGTGCAGAGTCCTTTTCTTTATTCAGTCGTTTCGGTAACCGCCTCGGCGGCAGCGTCTGCTTCTTCAGGCATGTCTTCGACCATTTCTTCGGTCGCAGCGGCCTCGTCTTCGACCGGCTCGGCGGTTTCTTCCGCCACTTCGGCCGATTCCTCAGCAGTCTCCGCAGCGGCATCCCCGTCAACATCCAACATCTCGGCTGCCGGAGGCATCGGTGCAGACAGTTCAGGAGACGTTCCTGACGGCCGCATGAATTTGCCCATCAACACCGCCAGAACCAGAAAACCCGCAACCAAAGTGATCGTTACCCATGTCAGGAAATCACCGGTCTTGGTGCCGAGCAGGCTGCCCGCTCCGCCGCCGCCAAAGGCCGCACCCAATCCGCCGCCGCGGCCTTTCTGCAGCAGAATGATCACGCCCAAGGCGAAACAAATCAGAAGAAACAGTACGACAACCAAATTCCCTAATAATCCAAGTGCAAGCGTAAAAGCCATTTTAATTCCTCAAGTTAAGAGACTCTATTTTTTATACCTTCAAGCAACGGTTTTGACCATTGCGGCAAAATCTTCAACCTTTAAGCTCGCGCCGCCGACCAGCAGGCCGTCCACATCCGGCTGAGCCATCAACTCGGCCGTATTGCCCGGCTTGGCCGAACCGCCGTACTGGATCCGCAGCGTTTGAGCGATATCGTCGCCGTACATCTCGGCCAACAGCCCGCGGATCATCGCGTGAACTTCCTGCGCCTGTTCCGGCGTCGCCGTCAGGCCCGTACCGATCGCCCAAACCGGCTCATACGCGACCGTTACCGCCTGAACGCGTTCGGCATCGATACCCGCAAGGCCGTTTTTGATCTGAGCGGCAACCACTTCACTGGTCGTTCCGGCTTCGCGTTCTTCCAGCAGCTCACCCACGCACAAGATCGGAAGCAGCCCGCTGTTGATCGCGGCAGACACTTTCTTGTTGATCAGTGCGTCCGTTTCGCCCATGACATGCCGGCGCTCGGAATGGCCGACGATCGCATAAGTGCAGCAGACATCCTTGAGCATGTCGCAGCTGATCTCGCCCGTAAAGGCGCCTTTTTCCTCAAAATAAACATTCTGCGAACCGAGCGCGATATTGGATGCACTCAGCGCCGAAGCAGCCGACTGCAGATACACAAACGGCGGGCACACGGCAACATCGACGGTGTCCAAACCATCCAGTTCTTTCGCAAGTCCAGCCGCCAGCGAAACAGCACTGGCGCTGTTCATATTCATTTTCCAGTTTCCGGCAATAAACGGTTTTCTCATTTTTACCTCTTATCTCTTCAAATTGGTTAATATTGTCTATAAGATCGAATCAGTGCGGGGAAAACTGCCCAGCACCGAAAGCTGCAAACAATGTTGCTTCGCTTCGGTTAATGCTTTTTTCACATTTTCATCTTCCTTGTGACCTAAGAAATCAACAAAGAAATAATATTCCCACTCACGCTTTTTGTTCGGGCGCGAACCGATATTGGTCATATTGATGCCGTATTCTCTGAATACACTCAATACGTCCACCAAAGCACCGGTTTTATGTGCCGTACTGAACAACACGACCGTCTTGTCGTCACCGCTGGGCAAAGCGTCCTGCTTGCAGATGATCAGGAATCGTGTAACGTTGTTCGAAACATCCTCGATATTCTGGCACAATATCTTGAGTCCGTAAATTTCCGAGGCAATCGTCGAGGCGATCGCCGCCGAACCGGGTTCATCAGCAGCCCGTTGGGCCGCCTTGGAAGATGAAGCCATCGAAATAACCTCGGCATCCTTAAACGTCCCGGCAAGCCAGTTGCGACACTGAGCAAACACTTCCGGCTGCGAATAAATTCGCTTGATCTCGGTCATCGGGCAATTGGCCAGCAGGTTGTGGTGGATCGCCATGCTCGCTTCGGCACAGATCAGCACATCCGTTTCAACGAACGCGTCCAGCGACTCGCGAACGCCGCCGCCGGCACTGTTTTCGATCGGAACGATCCCAAAATCGCAATGGCCCTTGCTGACTTCTTCAAAAATACCGCGGATATCACTCAGCGCCTCATAGTCCACGCTCTGTCCGAACTTCAGGATCGCGGCGTTATGCGAAAAACTGCCCCGCGGTCCCAGGTACCCGATCAGCAAAGGACGCTCCAAAAAGAACGACCCGCTCATCAGCTCGCGCCAGATCGCCTGCATCGTCTTGTCCGGCAAGGGGCCTTTGTTCAACTCGGCGATCTTATCCAGCACGGCCTTTTCACGATGCGGCACATAGATCGGCGCCGAATCCGCCTGCTTGAGTTTGCCAACCTCGACTACGATCTGCGCACGCTCATTGATCAGCTCGACGAGCTTTTCATCAATCGAATCGATCTTTTTACGCAGTTCATCCAGTGACATTAATATTCCCGTACGAGACCTGTTGTCCACTTCCTCAGGATAGACATTCTCCGCAGGAGCAGAAACGCCTTAAATACCAAAATCACCCCCTTTCGTCAATGAAAATACTCCTGTAATGGGTTTTCTGCCTAATTTTCCCTTAAAAGTGTGAAATTTCGTTCAAATCCAATTATACTCTGCTGAATGTTATGAAAAACTGTCAATATAACATATTCAGGACACAATGGGGGTGGTTCGGCCTGCTGGGCAATGAACAGGGGGTAATTCGTACCTGCCTGCCGGTCGCCAACAAAGAGGCCGTTCAGGGCCGGTTGCTGTCTGGTTTTCCGGATGCGGAACAATCAACAACAGCGTTTTCAATATTAAAAAAACGGATTCTGGCCTATTACGAAGGCAGTGCGGAGGATTTTCGGGACGTGGCGGTTTGTCTTGAGGACCGCAGCGAGTTCCAGCAAAAGATCTTATCTATTCTTCGGACGGTAAGTTATGCTGAAACAGTTAGTTACAGACAACTCGCCCAATTGGCGGGCAATCCGAAAGCCGCACGGGCGATCGGATCGGTCATGGCACAAAATCCCCTGCCGCTGATCATTCCCTGCCACCGCGTCATCAAATCCGACGGCACGATCGGCCAGTTCAGCGCCCCCGGTGGCACCAACGCCAAAAAACGCATGCTCCAGCTCGAAAAATCATAATTTCGCTTGAAATCTGTATAGTTTTTCTATACAATTTAAGTATGGAAATGCATTCTCATAAAATCCTGAACGCCTTAGAAAAAACGTCAACCTATCTTCAATGGAACAGTCCTGTCGAAATCCTGCTGATCGGCGGTGCAGCCGGAATGCTGACCGGGCAATTGTCGCCGGAGCGAATTACGCTGGATTGCGATGTAATGCATTGCATTCCCAAACAGGCGCAGGAAGCAATACTCACTGCCGCGGTTCAGGTTGCGGCCGAACAGGGTTTACCGGAAAACTGGCTCAACTCTAAGGCAATGCAAATGAACATTCTGCCGGACGGCTGGCAATCAAGGCGTGTTTTTATTGCTGAATTTGGACAATTGAAGATTTATGCCGTCGGCCGATTGGATTTGCTAGCGATGAAATTTTTCGCAAACCGTCCACAAGACCGTGAAGATATCGTCCACATGAAACCCGCACCGGACGAGACGGATTACATCCGCAAGTACCTCAACATGCTTCGCCTTCCCTCGAGACAAGCCGACCTCGATCAGGTTGTCAGTGCATTAAAATTGGTTGATGCAATAGAGGAGATTGTAAATGAATCCTGATATTGTTTTAAGCCAATGGAGCCGATTAGGTGCGTTTTTCAATATTGAACCCGCAAAAGATACACCGGATATTGAAGAACTGTTAATTGAAACCGCCAAATTTTGCCCTCAAATACCCCGGTTAATGCCGGTCTGCGTAACCTGGCTGATTCAGTATTATCGTTTGGTGTGTCGCCACCGCCTTGCCAAATTTGCCGCTGACATCTTCGGCACAGACGCATCCGCCACATTGGGACTAATCCTGACAACAGTCAAGCACTGCACTGGTACCGACCATTTTAATCTTTCGATTAAGAAATGCACCGCAACCGGCACACCAAAACCATTGTTCCTGTCAGATCGAAAAAGTGCGGGCTTGGCTAAGCTCGCACAAAGCCGCAGTGGTGACCTTGCCCGCCAATGGGGACTGTGGTGCGAAGAAGTAGAACTGAAAAACGATGCGATTCGCCCCTTGGGTTGGCTGATGGACCGGAATCCAGAACTAAAACACCGCGCCCTGTTCGGCGGCAATCTGCGAGCATCAATTCTTGAAACACTTCGGTTCTGTCCGGACGCGGGACAGAGCGAATCGGCTCTGGCCAGACAGTGCTGCGCAACCCGAAAAGCAGTGCGTGAGGCATTGGACCACCTCGAATTCTGCCAATTGGTTCTGCGTATTCACGATGCGGGGAAAGTCCGTATCGCTTTAAATGACAATCACTTAAAACAATCTGCCTGAAATCCTGAAAATTTTCTTGAACCGAGCGGCCAAATTTGCGACAGTGTATGTAGTGACAATGTAATGACAACGTCAATACAAATTCGAGGTGAAATATGGCTTCAAAAACAACAATACAGATTCGGGTCGATGAGGATCTGAAAAAACAAGTCGTAAAAATTCTTGGCCGGATGCATATCAGCATGTCGGGGGCGATTAAGATGTTTTTGGGGCAAATCGTCAACCAGGGCCGGATTCCCCTTGAATACTTGGAATTTAATGAAGAAACTAAAAGAGTTATGGATGAAGTAGATGCAGGTATTGGCTTACATGAAGTCAACAGCGTTGAAGAGTTGTTCGAGGAGCTTGATCGTTGAGAATCCATTGGAAGGATGAATTCAAAGAAGATTACGCGCGGCGTGAAAGGAGGTTAAAGAAATCTGCTCCGCTTCGGAAAGCACTTTTCCAGGCAGTTTCTATCCTCCAGCTAAGGAAAGGACTTATCAGAAAAATACACAGTTAACCAGATTACCGCCCAAGGGGTGGGGTGGTACGATTGCTATATTTATGATGATATCATCCTGATCTATAAAATTCAGGGGCAATATATCAGACTGTCCAGATTGGGAACCCCCAAAGAATTAGTATGACAGCGCTGGTTTTCAATGAAAACCAGCTTTACGCCATCAAAAATACTGTTTGACAAAACATCTGACCAGCGCAAAGTAAGGACTT
>JBDLJN010000042.1:0-17479 GCA_039714335.1 Planctomycetota bacterium | reverse complement strand
TTTGCTGGTCTGAGTAGTTAACGTATGATCTGTATGATCTATCTGAGTGGCTAAAAAATATGAGTTTCTCTGGAGAGAGTATCAACGAATGAGGGAATTAAAGAATAGACATCTTTTTACAGGGATTATATTGTTCAGTGTGATTTCTGTCGCATTCCCCTGCCCGCAGGCGGATTTAACGGGAGATTGCTTTGTTGATTTCGACGATCTCTTAACCTTTGTCGGGCAATGGCTCGATCCGACCGGTTGTGCGGGTTATTCCACCGATTGTGCTGATATTGTCGGCGGTAACGGTGTTAACTTCCTGGATTTCGCCTTATTGGCAATGGAATGGGGTCAGGGCCAATCTCCGGTTGTCATCAATGAGATACATTACAATCCCGATATGCCGACACAACTTGTTGAATTTGTCGAATTGTATAACACCAGCAGTGAAGCTGTAGACATTTCCGGTTGGCACTTCTGTGATGGCTTGGTCTATACATTCGGCCCGGGAACGACCATTGCCGCCAATGGCTATATTGTTGTCGCTGAAGATCCGACGCCGGCGGTTTCTCCTACAACGATTACCGGCAAATACGGCACCAATAGTTCGATTGTTTACACCCCATTTGCAGGAGGTCTCAGTAATGACGGGGAAAAGATCGAACTGTGCGATGCGTATGGGATCGAAGTTGATCAGGTGGATTATCAGCTTGGTTTCCCGTGGCCCACTGTGGGCGATGAAGTGCCCGAAGGTGCTTATGGCAACGGCCATTCCATACAGCTTATTCACCCTGAACTGGATAATGATCTTGGCGGCAGTTGGCGCAGTGCATATCCAACGCCGGGAGCGGCTAATTCAAGTGTATATGCAGTTGATACTCCGCCGCAAATCCGGCAGGTTGACCATACACCAAATGAGCCAAAGTCTGGTGAAATTGTAACGGTTACTGCCAAGGTAACCGATCCAGATGGTGTTGCTTCTGTAATTCTACAGTATCAGTTGGTTAATCCCGGCAGCTACATTCGTATTCAAGATACTGCTTACGGAACGACTTGGACCAATCTTGTGATGCATGATGATGGTCTCAACGGCGATGAATTTTCCGGTGACGATATCTATACGATTGAGATGCCCGCCGGTTTACAGACTCATCGCCGGCTGATCCGTTATCGAATTACAGTCGAAGATACGCCGGGTAATTCTGTCAGGGTGCCCTATGATGATGATCCGCAGCCCAACTTTGCGTATTTTGTATACGATGGTGTCCCAGCATGGATCGGGGAGGATCGGCCGGGCGTAACACCGGTTGAGACATTCAGCAGCGACCTGCTCACATCGATCCCGATTTACCATCTCATTGCTGACGGTACTGATGTCGAGCGTTGCCAGTACAACAGTAGCTATAAAGACACACGCTTCCGGGGCACGCTCATCTATGACGGCGAAGTCTATGACCATGTTGGGTTTAATATTCGCGGCGAATTTTCGACTTATGTAACCGGCAAAAACAAGTGGCGTTACCGGTTCCATCGGGGCCACTACTTCCAGGCACGCGATAACTTTGGAAAGAAGTATAAGAGCCGTTGGAAAAATATGAAAGTCAATGGCGGTGCGGCCCCATGGACGCCCCCGAACCGGGGTATGGCCGGTATTGACGAATGTCTTCCCTTCCGCCTTTTTGAGCTCGCCGGGATTCCGACGAGTCGAACCAGCTATTTTCATTTTCGCGTAATCGACGGGGCGGATGAGGCAACCTCAGTTCAGTATCTCGGGGATATGTGGGGGCTGTACTACAGTGTCGAAGTTCCGGACTCCCGGTTCCTCAGCGACCGCGACATGCCCGATGGAAACCTCTATAAGCTCGAGAGTCCGCTCTTGCAACATAATCAGGGCGAGAGCGAACCTGTGGGACCGACTGACATTTTTAATGTGCGGTCTCTGATGTCCACAAGCAGCTCCGAGCAGTGGTGGCGGGACAATGTTGATCATCTGGCTTATGGGCGATACAAGGGCGTTGCGGAGGCGGTTACGCATTACGACCAGAGGGAGCAGTCGCAAGGATACTACTTCCACAATCCGGAAACTGAGAAATGGACATTGCTCCCTTGGGATCTCGATACCATGTTCCAGCTTACGGGCAAGTATTATACATGGGACCGCATACGGCTCGTGATCGACCCCAGCTATCCAAACCTTCTCTTGGAGGCGGAAAACGAGCAACGGGAAATTTTGGACCTGCTGTTCAACGCGACAGCAGTTGATACCGCGATAGCCGAGCTGGCCAATATTGTCAACCCTGCCGGACAGACACTCACCTGGTCGGATGTGGACCAGTTTGTCTGGAACTACCATCCTAAGACGGTGAGCAAGGGCTCGTTTAATCTGCTTACGGCCAGCGGCAATCCCGCAGGGCATACATATACACGAACCCTTATTTCCGCCGATCATGAAGGCCAGATGGACTACATACGCAAGTTCATGCAACCCGATGGGTGGGGCTACGACAAGCTGGTTGCCGAGGTCGCCGACAGCAGCATCCCAAATACGCCTTCGGTTGCTTATACCGGCACGGACTCCAATTATCCTGAAAATGGTCTTACTTTTGAGACGACGGCTTTCAGTGACCCGCAGGGCGCCGGTACCTTCGCCGCGATGAAGTGGCGTATCGCCGAAGTTGAACCCTCTTCCGTGCCTTCCACTCCACCCAGTGGCGGAGGGACGGTTTCGCTGATTGCAGCGGATTCTGAATGGAAATATTTTAAAGGAACCGAGGAACCGTCCAGCCCCACCAGTGCATGGCGTCAACTTTCCTTTAACGATGACGGTTGGCTCTCCGGTGAGACGCCCATCGGTTATGGGCCGCCCGTTACAACGGAACTGACTGACATGCAGGACAACTACACCATTGTTTATCTGCGCAAAGAGTTTCAGATCAACAATCCCGCCGATATTGAAACCTTGCGTTTCAGTTTGAACTACGATGAAGGGTTCAATGTCTGGATTAATGGTACGCATCTTGATTCGATCAATGTTTCAGGGGAGGAAGTCCCATACGATGCTTTTGCTGTGAATTATGTTAGTGGGCAGACTTCCACGGTTCTCACCTATTCAAATCCCGACAGTTTTTTGGTCTCCGGCACGAATGTCATGGCAATTCAGTTGCTGAATAAATACATCGACAGTTCCGATATTCTATTCGACCCTGTTTTAGAGGCCGATCTTGTTGAGAACCCCGGCAACCCCGGTGGGTATGATTTTGTCTATACCGGCGAACCCGGCAAATACGAGATCGAGGCAATCTGGGAAAGCGAAGAGATCACGGTATTTGACAATACGATACGCATCCCCGCCGACGGCGTGAAAGCAGGCCGGACCTACCGTGTCCGTTGTAAGATGAAGGATGACACGGGCCGCTGGAGTCATTGGTCCTATCCGAAGCAGTTTGTCGCCGGCGAGGCGATCAATGCGGATATCCTGGCTTATCTACGAGTCAGCGAGGTCATGTATAACAATGGCGACGCCGACTTTATTGAATTGGAAAATATCAGCGATTCCAATACCCTGGATCTGAGTGATGTGTCGATCACGGACGGTGTTACTTTCAGTTTTGCCGGCAGCGGTGTTACCACGCTGGCACCCGGAGATTTCGTTTTGGTGGTCAAAGACCAGGCCGCGTTTGAAGCGCAGTATGGAACGGGCTTAAACAGCAAAATTGCCGGTACTTTTGTTGACAGTTCCCTTTCCAACGGCGGCGAAGTCATCAAGGTAGAAGACTACTGGAACGGTACGATCATTGACTTTGAATATAATGACAGCCGCGGTTGGCCGATTGTCGCTGACGGTGCAGGGCATTCGATCGTCCCGCTGTCGCTGGCGATGGAAGAACAATCCTTGGGGACGCTGGATTACGGTGCCAACTGGCGTCAAAGCAGCTACATCGGCGGTTCTCCGGGCACAGAGGATCCGACAGCGCCCACAGCGACGGCGGTGATCAATGAATTTATGGCGCATACTGATTATCAGATCCCGCCGCATGAATCCAATGACTGGATTGAACTTTACAATGCCGGCACATCGACGGTCAGTCTGAATGGCAACTGGTATATGAGTGATGACGGTGAGAATCTCAAAAAGTATGCCCTTCCGACTGCATCCTTTGCCAGTGGCGACTATATCAGCTACGATCAGGTCAATCATTTCAACCCGGATGGCACCGGTCCTTCCGGGTGGGGTCTGAACAAGGCCGGCGATGAGCTTTTCCTGTCGTATCTGCCCGGCACCGGCGAAGACCGTGTGGTTGACTGCCTTGCTTTCAAGGGACAGGAAAACAGCGTTTCCCTGAGCCGCTATCCGGACGGAGGAAGTTACTGGTTGGCCACTTTTCCGCACACACAGGATGGGGCCAACAGCAATGCCGTTGATCGTGTGGTCATCAGCGAGATCATGTACCATCCGCAGGAAGATACGGCCACAGTAACCTATGACGAATATGTCGAACTCTACAATCCGACGGGTTCTTCGATAGACCTATGGACAGTAACCGGCCCCTGGGCATTGGATGGGGGCGTGGATTACACATTCCCTGCTTCTACGACACTGAATTCGGGTGATCGGATTATTATTGTTGATTTTGATCCGGCCGATTCCGTGCGTCTGGCCGCCTTTGAGTCTGCTTACGGCACGGGCACACTCACAGCGGGTGTTGATATCTTTGGTCCCTGGAGCGGCGACCTGAGCAATAATGGTGAACGCCTGACCTTGGAAAAGCCCCAAGATTCCGACGATCCGTTGGATCCGGCGGCAATTTCCTGGATCATTGTGGATGAGTGTGTTTACAATGATTACTGGCCTTGGCCTGTCGAGCCGGATGGTGCCGGCGATTCCCTGAACAGGATTTCTTCCGCTGGGGTCGCTTCCGGCAATGATCCGGCCAACTGGCAGTCAGTGAATCCAAGTCCGGGCGTGTGATCGTGGAATATGCCATCCCTTGGGATATTATAGATCAATGATTATTTGTCAGACAACAAATAATTCCTACTTTTGCCGATGACTTCATCTGTCTACTTAGAAACATCCTGCACATACCGCGTGGCTATTAGCAAATTGACGTGGATCACAAACTATAAATTTATCCACTTTTGACTTAAGATTACGGTAAAGCCAACCTGACAGGTCCGCGAAATAGCGGAGTTTGACCAGGTTGGCTTTATTTTTATCAGGTTCATAGACAGGGAGCGGGGGACATTCACAGCGGGCTTATTTTCAGGCGTTGGCACAATTGCTGGATATTTTTGTTTTCCGGCGAGGCGGCCCTTGCCTTACTCAGGCGATTTTTGAGGGCCCTGTGGGCTTGACCCTCAAAGACACCATCCAACCGCAAAAGCACCTCGGTCGCGGCCTTTCTTACCGAAAGCACCGGACACGACAACGCCGCGATCAGACAGTCAACCGCTTCCGCAGCTTTCATGCCGTTTTTCAGGATGATATCAGGCAACTCCAAATTCGTCACTGAAGCGGCCTCGGCCATCAGGCGGACAGCATGGACATGCTCGGGCAGGTCGATATTAGCCATTAAACAATATGACTGGATATAGTCACGCAACAGCCGCAGCCAGCGATGGTCGGTTGTGAAGGCATTGTAAGACAGGTCACTGTAACGCAGCTTTTTCGGTTTGCCTTTTTTGTCCACATAATGAAGACGGCGGCTGTTGTAATAAACCTCGACTGCATCCAACAAAGCCGTCAGCAGCGATTCTCCATTGAAGCCGCTGAACTTAATCCCGTTGGGCGGTGATTCCAAATCTCCGAAATCAGCATCGCTGACCGTCCGGGTCAAACCGTCCTGATGATGGGCCACCACGGGTGTGCCGCCGGCGTGGGCCTCCTGCTGGCTGATGCCGCAGGGTTCGCCCACTTCACCGCCGGAGGGCATCACAAAGTACTGACTGCCGACATAGAGGTTGCGGTATAAGGACGGCGACAAGGCACCTTCCGGCGAATAGGCAAACCGTCCGTGAAACTGATGCAGCGAAGCGATCCTTCGAAAATGCATATCGAACCGGCGGCCGTCAAACGAATCTTCGACACTGCCGCAGACGACGTATTGAATCCGCTCATCACGGGAAAGGAAGTATTCCAGCACGGTCGGCCCCATCATCTTCCACGGCTCATAAACGATCCAGCGCCTGCCGCTGTCTTCATAGACCTTCCAATCCAACAGCAGCTCAAAGCCCTTCTGCTTACAAATACGATGAAGCATTGAAAATATCACATGTTTGTTTTGGTCGTCATCGGGTTCCAGGCGAATCTTCTCATCGTTTTGCAGGCCGCTCTTGGCGAGCTTTTTGGCATGGGTATATTTGGTAAAAAGCCGTTTACGCGCTGCCGGATCGTATGTTTCCAAAATACTTTTTTTGCTTCTGAACCAAAAACGCTGACGGGCGGCCATGTTGAACCCGTTACGCCGACCGAAAAACCGGCCTTCTATCTCCATCTTCTGGAACAGGGCCGCATACCCGAAGACCTGCGGTTCATCAAGGATCCGCTGTTTCATCGCCCGGCTGACGGTCCCGATATGATCAGAGGTGTTGAGCATCATATAGGTCATGTCAATCTGCCCGGCGGCAGGACCATCCGGATTGATGCAGGCATCGGCATGCACGACGGCGTCCATTCCCAGCACCAGGCAATAAAAATATTTCCGGAACGGATTGGCTTCTTCCATTTTAATGCTGTAGGAAGGATGCGGATTGTGCATCATGCTGACAACGTGCGTATCCTGAAAGTGCGGGTCGGTATTATACTCCGGCCAGCGCTGCAAATAGGCCGAAACCAGCCATGTCGGCCATTCGTTCGTCTGGATAATGGTCGGATAATAATTGTAAGCCCGTAATGCCTCCAGTGCCCCCTGTGACAGGATACGGGCACGGCGAAGTTTATCCTCTCCCGTCTGGCCGCCATAGGGCGCATCGAGATATTTGCCGTTCTCCAGATACAGCACCTCCACCCGAACGCGCTTGCCATGCTTCTGCCGGAGTAGGTTACTGCGTAATATATTAATAACATCGACCGGTGTGTTTTTTGAAATCGACTGGGTGCGTTCATCAAATTCCGGAAACTGGACCGTGAAACTGTGCCCGTCATAGTGCGGCGTATAGTTTTTGATGATCTTGTCGCGATATTTTTCGTATAATGGCGTCACAACGACAATATGGAATCCGAGCTCGCTGAGAACATCCGCAATGTCCGTTGTATAAATCCCTACACCGCCGGCATGGCCGCTGTACTGGGATTCCGGGGAGACCAGGACAATGGTTCCCAAGTTCATTCCGTGCAGGATGTCCGCGGCAGCCAGGCACGTATAGTTTTCGAAACTGCCCTTTTCATTGACAGCAATCCGCATCAGGTACTGAATGATGACCTTCCTCCGCGAAGAATCTTCTTCAGTGATCTCCTTAAGCAGCAACGAGAGTGTCGTCAACCCCAGCTTTCGCTTTTTTTGAATCCAATCCACCAGTAAAACAAAAAGGCCTGTAAATTTCAGATAGCTCTCTTTTGCATTTGAGGCAACTGCCTCAGAAAACATTTTGGCAACGTAACTGTGACATAACCGATCATCTTTGCCGTAATGTAAATATCGAACGAAAGAGCCCACCAATAACTGCTGTTGACTGTGCGCATCTTTTTTCTCAACGATCTCATAGACATGGGAGGATACCGGGTCAACCAATCCCCCAAAGCCAAGGTGGATCAGTTCGTGGCCCGACCAGAACTCTTTACTGCTCTGACGGGTTCGACTCTCAGCGTTATTGTATCGCTGAACGATCTCATACGTACTTTCGGGAAGGATCCAATCTACCTGTTTATCTTCGAGACGGGCCTTCATGTGGAAATTGAAGGCACGCGCGGCTGCGTGCTGGCCTTCTGAATGCGCATCCGGAAAGTTAAACAAACACAAATATCTGCGTTCCCGATAGACACGCAAGAACGCCGCAATTCGAGGATTTTGCGTTTGGATTGGAATCAAGTCACCTCGAATAAAAGCGGGATGTTTTTCAACAAAGTTAAAGAGCCGCCGGAGATATTTCCCAAAGCCGAACAGAATCGGATAATCTGCAATAATTTTCCATCGAGCACGATTTTCGTTATCCCAGGGATGACGAAAACGATTGTTGACCCAATGTTTCCAGCACTCGGTATACGCCTCGTCAAAGCGCTGCTGCATGGTTCCGGATTCCGGACCGGGCAACCGGCTGATGTGATACATCATCGGCCCCTGACTGCTTAACACCAACAGCGCTGCGGCAGGCCAGATCATATTCTGGTAATTGCTGGCGGGCGATTCCTCATCGTGACTGTTAAACAAGGACAACGTCTGCCCGCCCTGACGGCGATAAATGGAGCCCAGGTATGCCAAATTGTCATTGAGTCCCAAGGGTTCATTAACATCCTGGCCATTACGGATGTGCTCGAGATTCTTGATCAGCGAATTATAAGGGATCGTCCCGGACTTGATCATGCGTGTTTCATTGCCGTGCCACTGCTCTGAATATGCCAGCAGAGCATTTGGGACAGCTTTCTGCACCTTGTAACACATATAGAGCAGCGGGATATTAGCTTCTTCAGTTTTACGCAGATCGACCGGATCAAAGCCCTTGTCAACAATCTCTCCCAGAAGACGGGGCATCCCCTTCAAAGCGGGGTCGATCGGAAATACCGTATCAAAACCGTGGCCCACATCCACGCGAAGTCCAAATCCCATCCCCGCAAGCTGTGTTCCCAGGTCAGCAAGAAAATCGATATTTGAAAAATCCCGCATATTGACCATGAAACTGTCGAGCCACTCACTCCATTCCCCGTCCCATCCGGCACGGGGGCTTAATGTACCTTCTTCATTGACGATATAAACAGGCAGCTGGTATCGGAAAGACGTATTGGCACGGGAGAAATGAGAGAGAATACAAAGCAAAACTTTCATTCCCAAAGCATCCGCCCTTTCGCGCAATCGCAAGAGTCCTTCGATACCGCCCAGATCCCGGCGTATCGTTTTGCCGTCCAGCACCGAAAAAACAGACGGATCCGGACCCGCTTCGCCGGCCCACCCCAATTCAAGAGCTCCTAAAGGATAGATGCGGCTGTAGCCCTCGTCGCGAATCGCGGCCAGTTGGTCGGCAATATCGTCAAACGTTCCATAGACAAACATCCCGTTTTCATCTTTGACCGGTTTGTGTCGATCGTCGATCCGCAGATTGAACGTGTCCGCGTAAAAGCTCAGGACACGCTGGCCCCTCTCATCCGCGATATATTTGAGCAGGCCGTGAGAATTTTCATCCAACTCCTCCCATTGCCAGTTTTCACCGCCATCGATGGAAAACTGAACCGAATAGTGGATCCAGCCAGTGCGTACCGGAAAAGCGGCAGTAAATGTCATCATACCGCCCTTCCGGATACTGCCAACCGGATTCATTGATATTGGTTTTTTCCTGCGGCCATTGACAGACCACGACATACGAACCTTAAAAGAATCTTTCGGCACTCTTCGAGGCTTGCGGATATGAATCTTAACGGCAGCGTTTTCAGAACGAAAAACAGATCGGTTAATTCGACTGGCGGGAAATGTAAACGGTCTTTCAGTCAGGATATCCCCCAGCTTTGCACTGATCTCCAGGCAAACAGAACGGCAGATCCCCTTGTCGGGATTGTTCCAGTAATAAAGCGCCGAATATAAAATCCGATAGGCCTGTTCAGGATTTTCTTTTCGGCGTATTTTCTTGACAAGCTGGTCAATCGCACTCCTGACTTTGTGGATGTCATCAGAAAGCAGCATCTGCTCAAGCACGTTCAGTGAACGGTCCTTAGACCAGGCCTGAAGCTGACGAATCCACTCGGCGATCCAGTGGCCGTGATCATGAAAAATATCGGTACGCAGGAATCTCCAAAAAACAGAATAACAGGCGAAATCTGTACTCATTGTATCCTTCAAACTCGAACCACACAGGCGAATGGCCTTTAAAAGCTGATTCGATAATTTGTAGACGATCACGACAGAGCCGCCGACAGTAAAGATCCATTTAAAATCGGTCAGGAATTTGATATCCCGAGAACCACTTAGTTGCAGTTTGTCTTGAACCGTTTCAGCAAAAATGTTGATTACATTTTTAACCTTGGCACGAATACGAGTACCGGTTCCTTTGGCGGCAGTGATAATGGCTTCCGTTGAAGATGTTAACGCCAACTGACTCCAAAAACGGTCCAAGAGCATCAGATCATCAATTTGCAGGAGTGATTCGAGCCAATCCGGTTCATTCAATCCTGCAATGTCGTTCTGGATTTCCTGAATGGTGGAGCTCAAAATGTCGTCATGCTTCTGAATAAATCGAAGCGTATGCAACCGGACCTGAGTGATATGCAGTTCCGGATTACACCAGTGGTAGAGCATGCGGTACAGGATTCCCACGAGCAATCGCTGGCGGTGCTGAAACTGATGTTTTTCAGGATCCAACAGCGATGCCTTTAGCAGGATCTCATGGGATAATAAGCACCCCGGCCCTTCAAGGGAATCGACAATCCTCAATTGAACCCGTTTGTCCGTCAGCAATTTGCACAAAGGCGGCGCGTCTTCTTTGATCATCGCATACGTTTTCAGTAAGACTGTGTCAAGAAGAGATTTCTGCCCTTTTTCGAGTTTATTCAATGACGCATCAGCACAGGTATATCGCAGGCTGCCGGTATCCGTAAACTCAAAAGCAATCATGGTGTTCATTGGACTTCCTTGTATTCACCTTTTTAATGCCGGCTTCTTGCTGCCATGTCCGCTTGGAACAATCAACGCCACTTTACCTTGCCTTATGACAAATAGCAAGTATTATTGCGGTCTCTGTAGTGACGTATAAATTATGATCACTCCGAAAGTCCATCGTGTGACATTTTTATCGGATGAACAATACGGGAGGAATCGCAGTGACCGAACTCAAAAAAAACGGGATTTACCATTTGCAAATATGACTCAGAACTTTCATAATAAACCGCATGGACTGTTAATCCTGATCAATAATAGGACAAACGGCAATGGTAAACACAAAAACTCTCAAGACGACTCGGTCGGTCGTGGTTTTATGGGCTCTGCTGAGCATCCTGTTTTCTGCAGAGGCCGACGAGGTCGTGCTTAGTAATGGGGATGTCATTCATGGAACCGTCACCGAACAGACGGATGAATATGTCGCTCTCGATCACCCGAATCTCGGCACTTTCCAGATATCAAAACATCAGATTGATTCTGTAATCCTCGATTCTGAAAAGGAAGCGGAAGCTGAAAGCCCATCAACAGGTGAACCTTCCGGTACAGATGAAGATGGGATTTTAGACACTTCCCACTATATGCTGGAGTTCAACCGATTGAATAACTGGGCGATGGTGATGAAGCAAAAGGGATTCAAAATGTCACTGAACCTGGCCCTGGACGGCAGTTGGGGAAACACGGACGAGCAGACCTTTCGGTTTGGTTACTCCATCGGACGAATCACAGATGCCGCTCGAATGAACTCCGATTTGACATACTATCTCAAGAACAAAAGCCGGGAAACGACGGATAATAAATTGAGCGCTGGATATCGAAAAGACTGGCTATGGGCCAATTCCCGCTGGTTTTATTTTTATCAGGGCCGATATGACTTTGACGATTTCGAATCCTGGCGGCACCGGCTTTCCGGCCACAGCGGGCCCGGATATAATCTGATCGATACCAATCGGTGGGATTTGATTTTCAGAGGTGGTCTCGGTGCGAGAAAGGAATGGGAGTCGAAAAATGATAACGTACGGTTTGAAGGCATGACGGGTCTGGATATGAAATGGAAAATTTCAGAACGTCAACTGCTGGCCGGCTATACTGAATATTATCAGGTGTTGACTGATTTTGAAGATTATCGTACCCGCAGCGGACTCAACTGGCGATATTTCATGAGCCGTGAATTGGACCTGAGCTTTTTGCTGGGGGTTGCTCATGAGTATCAGAATGTCGTTGATCCTGACAGCGATAAAAACGATACGCGTGTGCATATGGGTATTCAGTACGACTTTTGAACGGGCTAATGCTATTCGTGGCGAAGTGATTCGATGGGGTCCATATTGGCGGCTTGGTAAGCCGGGTAAAGACCAAATGTCAAACCAATGCCGGCGGAGATGCCAAACGACAAAATCATGGCTCCGGATGTGATCACCGTCGGCATCTGACCATGGCTGAAGAGGGTTACCAAAACAGGGATCACCACCCCCAACGCCATTCCCAACACCCCTCCAATCAGCGTCAACAGGATCGTTTCAGAGAGGAACTGGACGATGATATCAGACCTGCGGGCCCCCAGTGCACGGCGGATGCCGATCTCCCGGGTTCGCTCACTGACAGTCGCCAGCATGATATTCATGATCCCAATGCCGCCAACCAACAATGAGATCGCCGCAATGGAACCTAATACGATGCTGAAAATACGCTTGCGTTCCGCCGCTTGGCGCAACAACTCCAACGGCACAATGATCTGATAATCCTTCTTCTTGTGATGCTGTTCCAGCAAATTGGCCAGCACATCGCGCGTCGGCAATACATGTTCCATTGACGGAACTTTGATCGTAATCTCATCAAGTTCGATTTTTTCCCCGCTCATGCCCGACGTTCCTCCAATTTGGATCTGGGTTTCGCCAAAACGACCTTTCATTGTTGACAGCGGAATATAGACCGACCCGCTGACGCCATTGCCCTGCGATGAAGCATGAAGCGATGAAGTGTCATTGATTTCTGATGCCGCCGAGATATCCCGGACAACACCGATCACGCGGTAGTATTCACCGGAGATTCGGACATCCTGTCGAATCGGATCATCAAATTTAAACAGGTTGTTCAGAACTGTTTCGTCAATGACACACACCGCCTGGCTGTAGTGTATATCCATCGGGCTTAAAAACCGTCCGAGCAATTCTTCGATCGGGGCCAGTTCGGTATACCAGGGAACCGTTCCGACAATTTCGGCGGTGATCCGGCGGCTTTGATATAAAACCTGCTGCGGTTTGCGGCGAACCGGCACGACCACCTGTGCATCCGGGATGGTTTCACGAAACCGTTCGGCATCATTATAGCGCAGTCCGTATTCCTGAATCGTCTGCTCACTGGCATCGGCTACTTCCTGATCAGGCGGTTTAACGGTTTTCAGGATAATATTGGTACTGCCCAGCCGCGCGATCTGTTCCTGTGCGTGCCGGCTGGCACCTTCGCCAATGGCGAGCATCGCAATAACACTGGCCACCCCAAAGACAATACCCAACATCGTCAGTCCGGACCGCAAGCGATGCATCCATAAACTGCGTAAACTAATTAACAGGATTGCAGCAAGCTGGGAAAACATGTTACCCTTTTCCATTCGGTTGAATACGTTCAATTTGCCCGTCCAGTAAATGGACGGATCGATGGGTTCGGGACGAAATCATTTCATCGTGTGTGACAACAATAATGGTCTTTCCCTGAGCATTCAGTTCATCAAGAACTTCCAGAATCTCCGCTCCACTTTGTGAATCGAGATTTCCCGTCGGCTCGTCGGCCAGAATGATCAGCGGATCATTCGCCAGTGCCCGGGCAATGGCCACACGCTGCTGCTGGCCGCCGGAGAGTTCAAAGGGACGATGCTTCATCCGGTCCCCCAACCCAACGCGTTCAGCCAGCAATATCGCCCGCTGACGTCGCTGATGCTTGGGAACACGCTGATAATACATTGCCACTTCAATATTCTCAACGATATCCAGTTGGCGGATCAGGTTAAACGACTGAAAGACAAAACCAATTTGTCTGCCGCGAATTGCCGACAACTGGTTATCATTCAACGTCGAAACATCATCGTCACCCAGCCAATAACGTCCGGCTGTGGGCTTATCCAGACATCCCAGAATATTTAACAGTGTCGATTTGCCGGAACCGCTGGGGCCCATGATGGAAACATACTCCCCTTCATAAAACGAAAGATTCAGGCCCTTAAGAACGGGCAATTCCATATGTCCCAGCATATAGGACTTGTGCAGGTCTTCGATCGTTGCGACGGTGTTCCCCTGGCAGTCATCGTTTTTGGCATTTGAGGATATCATCGCGGCCGTCCCTGATCGCCTTGCGGCCAGCGAGGGCGTTTTCGCCCCGGTTGGCCTGATTGTTCGCCGAAATTCTTGGCAGCGGCTTGCATCTCATTTTTATCAATGAATCCATCTTGATTGGCGTCCAGGCCAGTCATGAACGAACGGGCCTGTTCGGGAACTTCGCTCGAAAGATCGATCTTGCCGTCGCCGTTTGTATCAAACCGTTTCATCGGATCCGGCCTGCCGCCGGGAGCGGATTGTTTAACAGCTTCCGTTTTTTCGATGGCACCGACCTGATGCGCCTCATTTGTCGCGGGGCCGGCTTCATCGCTTTTTTTAGAATCCTTTTTGAGTCCTGCGATATCATCGCTGATGTCCTGCTTTCTGGATTTGTCCATCATCAGCCGCGGAGGACTTAACAAGACCTTTTGCCCGACCCGGAGTCCTCCGAGAACCTGAACGAAGCGGTCGTTAAAGACACCCGTTTCAATGGCCTGTTCACTGGGACCGCTGTTCGTCATAAGGTAACAAACCTTTCGTCCGCCTCGATTGGCAACACACTGAGTTGGAATACTCAAAACATCGGCCAGCTGCGCGATGATAATTTCCACTTTGGCACTCATGCCCGGCTTGACGGTATCGCCAGCACCCTCCAGACTGACATCGGTCGCATAAACCTTCAGGTCCGGATTGCCAAAGAAAGACTGAGGGTCCGGAAGCGGTGCGATCTTGATCACCTCACCGGCAAAAACTTTATCAGGCTGCGCATCAATGACGATCTTTGCCAACTGCCCAACCCGAACCTTATCCACATTCGTTTCGTGGACCTTCACATCGATATCCATCTCCATGGCATTCGTGATCGTCATGATGAGCTCACGTTCATACACCTGCTCGCCGATGTCAATATTGGTTCGCGATCCGCCTCGAAACCGCCGGCTGCTGCTGGAAGCATAGATCACCAAACCGGATTCCATGGCCCGCATGGTACACGCTTCGATCTGCTTTTCAATGCGTTCCAGCCGTTCTTTATTGAGCAGATATTTTGCCTCTGAACTGCTCAGGCGAGCCTGGGCCTGAGCCAGTTGCGATCGCGTTTGGGCGTAAATCCGCTCCAACTGACGTTCGGCCTCCAGGTAGTCGCTGAACAGCTTTTCCGCCTGTTTTGGAAACTCATAGCGTGTAAAAAGATCCAGAGAGGTCTTTGCCTGATCCCAGTTGACTTCCAGTCGCTGGACTTTCAGCCGGTCCGCATCAAGATCGGAACGCGAAACATATTTTTTTTCGAAGAGTTTCTGAGTCCACTCCAAGTCCGTAGACGCCCGTTTGTATTCTTCGTGGGCCAGGTCAATATTGGATTTCAATTCGCGATACCGCTGCAGTGATTCGCCGCCCAGTTGGTTCGGATCATCCAGCAAAGCCGTTATTTGTGGCCGTTGATTCGGATCTGTTTTATGCAGGTCGACCACTTTATCCGCGGTTTGGCCGCCCAGATATTTCTGCAGGTCCATCAGAGCAAACTTAACATTCATCAGCCCCTGTTGAATGTCAGAATCGTTCTGGTTCTTCTGAATCACGAGCGCTTCATTGGCCTCAGTATAATCCGCCTCAGCAGAATTGTAGGTGATCTGCTGCTGGTTGGCTTCATCTCTGAGACGGGAAGAATCCAACTCCACCAGTATCTCTCCGTCGGCTACATCCTGGGCCGTAACATAGCTGCCTTCCGGTACTAAGCTGACAATCGTTGCCTGTCCCTCGACTTGTGACTTGATCTCAACAGCATTGCGTGCCTTGATCGTCCCGCTTTCGGTAACGCTCATCACCAGCGCACCTCGTGTTACCGTAAACGTGCTGGCAGTTTCAGATGCTGAACCGGTTTCGCGACGGCTTAGACGGTACACACCGTATCCGGCCAGAACAATGGTGGTAACGATGCCAATTAGAACAATTTTTTGTCTGTTTTTTCCAGTGATTCCCATAATCCATCCGGCTTAACGTTTAAGATTCCAACATCACGATAAAAATTCAGCTTTGCCAACATATAATTGACCAGTGTCGAAGTCGTCTCATTCTGGGCAGCAAACAAGGCGTCCTGCGACTCCAGCAGGTCACGCGAATCGACTCGACCGGCCTGCAACTGGAGTGTGGTGCTGTTGACCCGCTCTTGGGCGAGTTCCAAGCTGTTTTTCTGGATCGCATGCCGTTCTGAAGCTTCAATTAAGCCCCGATACGCATTACGGACATCCAGTTTCACCTCATCAACAGCCAATTCATAATCCCGTTTAACCTGGAGGTATGAAATGAGTGTCTTGCGATAGGCATTTCGTTCACTAAGTTTATCCAGCGGCAGATCCAGAACCATTCCAATATCATAGGCCCCATCATGGAATCGTAATCTTTCCCACTGCGTTTCTTCAGTCGAATCGACACGGGCGCTGGCCACCAGATCCAGACGGGCCCGCAGGGCATCGGCTGTCACATTGACCTTGCGATGTGCATCGTCCACCTTGTCATAAGCGGTTGCCAGGTCCAGACGCGTTTGCAGTGCAACCTCGATCGCGTCCGGCACGAGAAAGTTCGGCTCCGTGACTTTCATCGATGAAAGATCGACAAGAACCGCCGAATCCAGAACGATGTTCGCGTCAACCGGCAGCGCCAAAGTCAGCTTGAACGAGTCCAATGCCTGCTGATACTGCCGCTGAAACTGGGCCAAACTGTCGCGTGCCTGCAGCATTTGTTGTTTGGTCTGGTCGGCTTCATAGGGACGGAGTCTGCCCGCCTGGGCCTTTATGGCGGCCTCCTCATACGATGCCTGGAGACTCCTGTAATTATTTTGGGCATTTTTGACGCGATCCAGTGACTGCAAGGTACGCAGATAATCGCTTACGATCGAGACGACAAACTCCTTACGAAATCGGCTGAAGGAACGAATCGCATACAGTACATTCAGCTCGGCCTGTGTCAGATTCTCTTGAACCACTTCTTTGGTGCTTCCGCGAAGCAGGGGCTTGGAGATGCTGGCAGTCAGTACCGAGCCCAGCGATGTGTCCGGGTCGCCGGTCAGGTAGCGGAGCCAGTCAGCCGCAATACCGGCGCTGATCTGCGTTCCATCAGCCAGTAATTGATCAAAACCGAAACTACCGCCGGCATCGACGAATTCATCCGATTCATTGCGGGTGTATCCGCCGTCGATTGTCCCGAACCACTGCGCGACATATTCGTGCCGCTGACCGGTCAGATCAAGCGTTGTGTTATACAAGCTTTCTTTCCGTAACTGATAGTCCCGGCCGCGTGCTGTGGCAATCGCCACGGCATCCGCCAAAGTCAGTGAGCCGGAGGGAATCCAGTTTGGGTCAAGGATAATATCGTTGGAATCAGGAGCAACGT
>JBDLJN010000041.1:0-17649 GCA_039714335.1 Planctomycetota bacterium | reverse complement strand
TTCCGATTCGCTGCCGGACTATGATCTGCTGGACGCAATCATGAAAAACTATGTCGAACAGGATCATTCCATCGAAGAATTGATCGAAGCAGGATTCGACGAAGACACGGTCCGGCGAATCGTACGCCTGGTCGACCGCAACGAATACAAGCGGCGCCAATCACCGCCCGGCATTAAGATCACCCCCCGCGCCTTCGGCAGAGACCGGCGCATGCCAATCACCAATCGGTATAACCCATAGGTGGCGGTCACTTACCCATTTGATGTTTCAATCTCTGAGCGAACCCTGTCGATTTGTAGATATTTCCGTCCCACCAATAAGCCCAACGGAAGAAGTATAACCATATTCCAGACGACAACAGGAAACCATTCGATTGGGCTCATCCTATCTCCAAATTGTGCGATAAGACCAAACGGGCTAAACAAAGCAACGTAGTCGTTCTCAAAAATGGCAGAGAAAATCAAGGGGAGAATGAAATACAGACCCGCTATAAATCCCAAAAGATAGCCAATTTTTCCACTTTCAGATACATACAGCGTATACAGTTCTACCAAACAAACAACAACCAAATAGCAAGTCAGCAAAAGTAAACTAAAAGTGGCATATTCAAAAACGGGATTTTTCGTAAGTACACAAAGAACATTCATCACCAAAGCCCACAGGGCAAACAGAATAATCCCCAAGAACAGATTCGAATGCAGGAACTGTCTCAATAGCAGTCCATTTTGACATTTTGAAGTGCGTGTTATTTCAACATATTGATCAAATGTTCGCATTGAAAACAATGGAATCAAGGCCAGTGGAAACAGCCCGAGGATGTAAAATATGTAGAAGGGTTCCGGTTGGTGGTATCTGGCTAACTCAGACGCGTCAAAAAGAAAGTGGTGGAAAATTCCATATAACAGGAATAGATAAGTTATCATAAGAAAAATCGCCCCCTTGCGGCTGCAAAGCGATTGGTATTCAAACGAAAAACGCCGCAGAACCCCAACAAAGAACCAAACCGCTGCAACCAAAACATACGCACTGATCAGATACAGGATCGGCACCTCAATCGTAATGAAATGAACCTTAAACGCTTGAATATCACCATTGTCTACCGCTTCAAAGAGACCGCCCATAACCGGGCCAAAACCAAAAATGGCCAGAAGAACCAGCGCCAGCACATTGGATCTTGCTTTCTTGAAGGAAAGAATCGAAGACAGCAGGGATGCAAAATTCAGCGCCAGTGAAAAACATATCAACAATAATAATAACTGTATCAACAGAGCAGGTGGAAGTTCTGCCAAGATACCGAAAACAACACAAAAAATGAAATTAATGCCAGCAATAATAAGATTGAAGAGGTTTCGCCCTACCAAAATACCGGTCGCCTTATGATAAGCAGGGATCGGCAGCATCCTGAAGAAATCAAAGGATTTTTCAGAAATTTCTTTCTGTATCGCGCTTGAACAATTCATTGGCATCAAAAGCCACATCATAAGGATTTGCATAATTGTAAACTGAATGAATAAGCTGTCATACAAAGTGTTTGACGAGTTAAATGCATCTCCAAATCTATAAATAGAGATATTAATGAAAAGCAATAGGGACAGTACACAGCCATACAGGACGCCAAAAATCACTAGCTGCTGGGGGCGAAATTGAGAAAAACGGTACCGACGAATAAGGGGGTTTGCTGTCATCGTAAAATCCTTTTGCTATCTTTAACTGATCTGAAGATTCTTCTCTCGCGATATTTCCATAAACAAATCTTCCAGATTTGTTTTTTGCTCTGATAAATGGATAACGCAAATATTATTTTTCACGAGATGCGCATTAAGTTCTGCAATTGCCATAGGATCGTCAGCAAAACTCACCTCAAAGGTAGAATCATGGTTCTTTTCAAGAGTAGCGGTTGGAAATTCTCGGATAAGGTTTTCTGCTTTCTCAGAATCACGTAAAACCTTGATAGTAAATTTACCAACGCCCGTAATTTCCCTCTCAATCTGTTTAACATCACCCTGCATGACAAGTTTACCCTGATTCATAATGGCGATATGTGAGCAAAAACCAGATAATTCCGTAAGAATATGAGACGAGATTAAAATCGTTTTACCCTCATCACTTAATCGCTTTAGAATATCTCTTAACTGAATGCGAGCCATGGGATCAAGCCCGGATGCTGGCTCGTCAAGAAAAAGAATGTCCGGATCTCGAACCAATAAAGTGGCCAATCCCAACCGCTGAATCATACCTCTGGAAAGATGGCGGATCAAAGAATCTTTTTTTGAATATAAATCCACATAAACAAGAGATTCTCTGATTTTTTCAGAAATACTTTCCTTAGGAACGCAGTATGCATGGGCAATAAAATCCAAACATTCTGTAAGTGTCAAATCATTATAAAGATTAAAAAAGTCAGGCAAATACCCAATTTCCCTGCGAACTTCAAGGATATCCTTTCTCAAATCACAGTTGGAAATTATTGCAGTTCCGTCCGTGGGAGGCAAAACAGTCGACAGCATCCGCAATAAAGTTGTTTTCCCAGCACCGTTGGGGCCAATCAAGCCAACTACCTGCCCCCGTTCAATATCAAGATTCACATCATTAACAGCAACAAGCGAAGAAAACTCCTTCCGAAGAGACTGTGTGGAAACTACACCCATTTGATACCCCTTTTCATTTAATGCCGCTTAATTGAGATTGCGAATGGAGCATATCGGAAATGTCAAGACCTGTCAAAACTTTTTAGAGCCCAAATATGAGATTAAAATTTTGCTGATGCAAAAAACAGGCCGCACTGTTCCCAATACGACCTATTTCGACAGTATCAATTTAACCAATCGCATCTCTGCCGTGTTCACCGGTACGGATGCGGATACAGTCCGCCAGATCCAGCACAAAGATCTTTCCGTCTCCGATCTCACCGGTTCGGGCTGACTGGATGATCGTGTCCACCGTTTTTTCAAGGAACGGCTCTGTCACGGCAATCTCCAGTCGGAGTTTCTTCATCAGGTTGACTTCAAACTTGATGCCCCGATAACTTTCTTCGTATCCCATCTGGGCACCGCAACCCAGTGAATTCGTCACGGACATCTTTCCGACATTCGCTTCGGCCAATGCTTTTTTGACGTCTTCCAATTTATGCGGCTGAATATAGGCAATAATTAATTTCATTTTATCTCTCCGGATAGGGTCTGTTATGCATTCTTTTACAAAGTACTGAAAATCTGGAATCCGCTATAGGATTCCATCCCGTGTTCACCGATATCCAAACCGCGCAGTTCTTCGGTTCGGCTGACCCGCAGTCCCACCGTGATGTCAATCATCTTGAAGACCAACCCCATTGTTACCAGCACGAAAACAACCGTGGCAACACTGCCGACACACTGTATGCCAAACTGCATCGGGTTGCCGCTATAGACAAAGCCGTCATTGGGCAGTCCTAATGCCGCCTTGCCGAAGATGCCGACACACAGCGTGCCCCAGATACCGCACATACCGTGAACCGGAACCGCACCCACCGGGTCATCGATATGCAGTTTGTCCAGCAGTTCAACACCCAACACGACAATAATACCGGAGGTTAATCCGATCACACAGGCCGCCCATGGTTCAACGAAGGCACACGGAGCCGTAATACCCACCAAACCGGCCAATGCACCATTCATCGCCATGGACAGGTCCGGCTTGCCAAAGCGCCACCAGACCATAACCATCGCACCGATCCCCCCTAACGCAGCCGCAAGGTTGGTATTGATCGCAACACGCCCGATGTCCAGGCCGGCATTGGTAATGCCCAGGGTCGAGCCGGCATTGAAACCAAACCAACCAAACCACAAGATAAAGACACCTAACGATGCCAGCGGAATGCTGTGTCCGGCGATGGCTTTCGGTTTGCCGTCGACACCATATTTGCCTTCACGCGGCCTGAGCATGATTGTACCGATCAATGCCGCGATGCCGCCGGTTGTGTGAACCACCGTTGAACCGGCAAAATCCATAAAGCCCGTCTCACTGAGCCATCCGCCGCCCCAGATCCAGTGACCAATAATCGGGTACACGATCGCCGAGATCAGGAACGAATAAATCAGATACGCCTTAAAATTCATGCGTTCGGCCATGCCGCCGGCCACGATCGTCGCCGCCGCACCGCAGAAGGCCGCCTGGAAAAGCCCGAAAGCAAACAGCGGCAAACCGCTGGTCGTTTCTTCAAGCCCCATCAACAAGAAACCCTTGGTGCCGATGAAACTGTTGCCATCACCGAACATCAGGGCGTAGCCGATCAGGAAGAACCCCAGCGATGCCATACAGAAATCGAGAAAGTTCTTCGTCAATATATTACAAGTATTCTTCGCGCGAATAAAGCCGGCTTCGACCATGCCGAAGCCGGCCTGCATGAAGAACACCAAAAACGCCGCAATCAAAACCCATACGGTGTCCAAACCTTGTTTCACATTGGCAATTGAAATCGCACTGTCTTCGGCCATTGCCGTTTCTGCTGGGCCTAAAAACAGACATACCATTAAACACATTTGCAGCCAATTCAATTTCTTCGTTCCTGCGTTTTGTACCTTCACAAATTCTCTCCTTAATAAAAAAGGATTTCTTGTGTTACCGCCTTGCATACACTGCAAAGCATTCAAAAGGTTAAAAAGCAAGAATCATGCCATGTCATTAAAATCCATAAAAACAAATGCAACATGTTTAAAATAAAGGAGTTAAGGGGGAAACGCAAGAAAGGTAAGGCAGGAGATGTGCCTACGTTTTTGTAGATAAAAAAACAATATACATACAAAACTGTAATACTTCTGCTATTTCTTAAGAATGCTGTATTTCTTGATCTTGTATCCCAGCATGCGTTCGGTCAAGCCGAGTTCCTTGGCTGCATGACGCTGGCAGCCATGTGTATTCTTGAGGGCGTCAACGATCATTTCCCGTTCGAGATATTCAACTTTTTCCGGCAGCGTCAGTGCATCATCCACCTGGCTCTTTTTGACCATCTGAAGCGACGGCGGCAGATGGTCCGAGCGAATCACATCCTCATCACACAACAAGACAGCTCGCTCGATGCAATTTTCGAGCTCCCGCACATTGCCCGGCCAGTGATAACTGGTCAGCATCTCGATCGCCGGAGTTGAAATGCGGCTGATATCCTTATGGTTCTCTTTCGCATATTTTTCAAGGAAGGAATCCGCCAGCAGCATCACATCGTTCTTTCGCTCACGCAGCGGCGGCATGTAAATCGGAAAGACATTAATACGGTAATACAAATCCTCACGAAACAGGCCGTTTTTGATCTCTTCTTCCAGATTCTTATGGGTCGCAACGATAATGCGTACATTCGATTTGATGGTTTCGTAGCCGCCTACACGCTCAAACTCCTTGAACTGTATCACACGAAGGATTTTAACCTGCAGATTCAGCGAGAAATCCCCGATCTCATCCAAAAAGATCGTCCCTCCGTGAGCCACCTCAAAGCGGCCGAGTTTGCGATCCGCCGCACCGGTAAAAGCGCCCTTTTCATGTCCAAACAGTTCGCTTTCCAGCAAGTTTTCCGGCAGCGCCGTGCAGTTGATCTTCACAAAGGGCTTTTTGGCCCGCAAACTGTTATAATGCACCGCATGAGCAACCAGATCCTTGCCGGTACCGCTTTCCCCGCGGATCAGAACCGTCGCGTTACTGTTAGACACCTGCTCGATCAACCGGTAGACCTCACGCATCGCACCGCTGGTCCCCGTCATATTATGGATATTGAACTTCGTTTTAAGCTCACGCAGCAACCGTTCGTTTTCCGTCTGTAATTCTTTGCGATCAGACTCAACCAACTTATTCAACTTAACTGCCTGCGCCACCATCGTTGCCAACACCTCCAGCAAGCGAATATGGGCATCGAAATCGTCAGACGGACGCACCTTTCGGTCCACGCTGATCGCCCCAATCGTTCTGCCTTCCAATTTGATCGGCACACAAACAAAGGCCACCTTCTGCCCCTTTGTCCGCTTCCGGCGGCCTGTTTTCGCCAAAAACCGGGGGTCCTTGCTGATATCCGGAACCACAACCTCTTTTCCGGTTTGCACAACGAGTCCCGTGATCCCTTCGCCCACTTTATAAGTCACCTGTTTCTTTGATTCCTCGCTTAACCCATGCGCCACTTTAATACTGATGGTCTCGCTTTCAGAATCCAACAGCATAATTGCACCCCGTTCAAGCTTGACATGGGTTTCCAGCGCATGCAGTATCGATTCAAGTGTTTCCTCAAGATTCAAAGATTCAGCAAATGCCTTTGCGACATCAGCAAGGATTTGTACTTCTTTCGCAAGTTTAATCGCCATCTTTAATCCCGGATATTTTATCATAACCTTATTTTTGCAGTCACAATATTGTAACCTGTTAAACGAGAAAATACAATTATGTATTTTCTCCAATCTTGAAAAACAGCCGCACTCCGTCTTTTCAGGTATTTTTATGTCCATTACCAGGCTAAACGCTTTACTTCTTGCCTTTTCGGCATTAATATCGCTTTAAAATCGATGGTTTTTTTCGAAAGGACGGTCTATGGATTCAAAAAAAACAGCGAGATTTCTACATGCATCAGGCCTTATTATTTGCGGCGGTTCAATCGCCCTGCTGCCCGGCTATTATCTGGGCGACAGAGGCACCCGATGGTTCCCTGTCATGGCGGATATTCTCTTAATATGCATTTTCTCGGGCCTGTCCTTTTTACTTATCTCGACAATTATATCGAAAGCAAAAACAATGACCGGAAAACAACTGCACATTAGAAAACGCATTGTCCTGTTAATGACTCTGTTAGCGGTGATCCCTTTTGTCCATCTGGCCAGTTGTCAATTACAAACCCAAACACCGCTAACCACAATGTCTTCGGACGAGTTTCAGTATGCCTTGTCACAGCACCTTGAACTGCTGACCACCTACGACAAAGAAATGGAACATGTACTGGAACGTCTGACTGACCGGGAGGACCTGTTTTCTCAGAACTCGGCAAACAGCCTTACCCAGAGCCAGGAAACATTCCTGCGGGACAGTTGGCTGATGCTTTATGATTATTCATTTGCAATCCATCAGATCGGGAATTTTTATTCAACGTGGCACCATTTCGATTGCTCCCGCAGAACCCGCCGGCAGCATGTCCAAAGCTTTCTAATTTCCTATACAGCGGATGTCATTCTTTACGAAAAGGCCTTGCGGACCATCGCCTTGATAAAACAAAATGAAACCGTTGTCACCTTCTTAAATGCACCGCATCCCGGCCATGATATCCCGGACGACTCCTTTTCTTATTACCAGCAGAAACTTTTCGGCATTGACTTTAATGCCCGTATCCAGTCCGGCAGAGCTTATTTGCGATGGCTTGAAAACGGCCTGAGAAGCAGAACTGAAGAATATGCCGGACAATGCCTCCCGCTTTGGAACGTCGCGGATTCCCGGATCGCCCTGCTGGATAAAACCAATCTCATTAAACACAGCAAGGAAGTGATTGATGCGGATTTTGAACTGGTTCGACAGGGCATTAATGACATCTGGTTTCCCGCGCAGAAAGGGGTTGCCGAGTGGATGGGCGACACACGAGTACGCCGCGCAGGCAAGTACCTGATCACGTCCCAATTACAGGACGAGCTTAACCTGAAACTGGAACCGGGCGATATTATGATTTCACGAAAAAACTGGTATATGAGCAACGTCGGACTCCCCGGGTTCTGGCCACACGCCATTCTGTATCTCGGTGAACCTGAGAAAATGATCGAATATTTCGACACCGACGCGATCCGTGAACATCTCAAAAACATGACGGGGCATGATACTACATTCCAGCAGTATATGTCTGACCGTTTCGGGCAAAAATGGTTGCGCTACCTCGCCGGAACGGGCCAGTCGGATTATCACGTCATCGAAGCCATCAAGTACGGCGTCGTTTTGAATCCTCTCTCGAAGGCCTGCGGTGATTACATGGCGGCATTTCGTCCCTGCCTCGATAAGACCGTCAAAGCACAAGCGATCATCAACGCTTTCGGCCATCTTGACAAACCCTATGATTTCGATTTCGACTTCGCGACCGATCATGTCCTGGTCTGCACGGAGTTGGTGTGGCGATGTTACCGACCGGACACCGACACATCCGGCCTGAACTTCCAAACGGTCGAGATCGGCGGGCGGCAAACTCTTCCCGCCAATGAAATTGCCAAGTTTTTTGTCAGTCAAAAAGACTCGCCGGAACGGCAGCTGGATTTCGTCTGCTTTGTCGATGCATGTGAAAAAGACGAGAAGGCCTTTTTCTCTGACGAAAAGACATTCGTGGAATCCGTTGACCGATCCAAGTGGAGTTTTCTGCAGAATTGATTCCTATGAATAGCTGCCATCCGTTACGGCAGACTTTCAAAAAGGACGATCCCATCAACCACTTTGCAGGTGTGAACCGCGTATTTATCCGCGAAGTCCGGGCGGCTTCTCGGATAGGCCGTATCGACCGCAGCCTTAACCGCATCCGCATCCTCAGCCAGTACCAAACAGCCGGCAGCCCCTTTGTCGCCGCCGCCCAGCATCCGCTCGCCCAGCACCCCGGGGACCATGCGAACGATGTCACACATGGATTCCAGTTCCGGGCCGGAAATCACATACTCATCCCGCAGGCCAATCCCGTCCTGCCGAAAGACATTGCCGACAGCGTCAATATCGCCGGCCTTCCAGGCATCCATCATTTCATAGAACCGTTTTTGGGCCTTGTAAATATAGGTCATACGGTCAACCAGATGCGGATATTCAGCTTCGAAATGAGATTTAATCTTTTCGTAAAGATCCTGATCTTTGACATCGGCCAAACATGATATCCCAAATCCGGCCTCTTTTGCCTTTGCGGCCATTTCTTCGCACTCATTGCGGCGAATCTTATAAGTGGATTTCTCCAAGCCCGGACGCACCGTGCCGGTATCCATCACAACAATCCGAAAATCCTTCGCACCCTGCCCCAACGGCACATAATCAATCGAACGGTCCGCCGGTTTGTAATGCGTGCCCATGCCCTCTTTGGCAAAGAGAATCATAATTTGGTCAAGTTTGCCGCAGGGAGAACCGACGTAATCGTTTTCGACCATCTGGGCCAGGTCAACGATCTTCATCTGATCCGGTTCCTCAATATCATTGGCGTCCAGAATCGACAAAATTAGGTTCAGGGCCAGCGATGCACTGCGGCTCATCCCGCCGCCCGGGATATTGCCGTATAAGACCGCATCAATGCCCTGCGTAATGGTATATCCTTCGCGTTTGAGGATATAGTCCACGCCATAAGGAAACCGCGCCCATGTGTCATAGACTTCTGCGGACTGCGGCGGCGGCGTTTGGCCGATCTCGAACTCAACTACGCCGTCATCGGGAAAGTTGCCGCTGAAAAATCGCATCGTGTTGGTGCCGTTGGGCCTGTACGCCATCCAGATAAACCGGTCGGTCCCTACGCCAAACAACTCGGTGCCGTTATAGTCGCCATGCTCGACACCCAGACAAAACCGCGACGAACTGCGGCGAACCTTCGCACCGGCAAGGTCAATCCCTTTATCCGAAGCAAGCTGCTTCAAATACGCAAACGCCTGCTGATCATTGGTTACATTCACGCGCAACAACTCCCTTGCTTTGACTTAAAAGAAAATAATGTATAAAATAATAGTTAACGCAATGACCACACCGCCAAATACTTTCGTGCTTTTCGAGGGCGTCATGTCCATCTTTGTATTGACGGGCAACTCAACCGGCTTCGGAAGCGGTTTGATCAATGTGATGATCGTCAATACGATGATAAGTATGACAAAACAAAGCGCCATTCTGTTCAGGAACGACCAGGCCGCTACTGTTTGAAGAATTTCAACATTCTTAAGCACCGGAATCGAGGGGCTGAATTTGAACAGACCGTACAGAACCGGATTCAGAAGAAGCCCGACTGTTCCAACCACACGAGGCGCCTTATGGATCAAGAGGCCAAAGATAAACACCGTAAGAATACCCGGCGAGATAAAGCCCTGGAACTCTTGAATGAATGTGAATATGCCACCAAAAGCGGGACTACCGAGATTCGGAGCAATCCAAAGGGCGACCAATACGAACAGAACGACAAATACGCGTCCGGTGGTTACCAGTTCAAGCTGTGAAGATGCACCTTTGCGAAGTTTGTTATAAACATCCATCGTCGCAATCGTCGAAGCCGAGTTCAACATCGAGGCCAGTGAACTTACGACCGCACCAAAGATCGCGGCGAGAACAAACCCTAAAATACCCCGCCCCACCGGCATCAGATTGCCTAACAATATCGGAAAAGCTGCATCATAGTCACGCCCAGTCAGTTCGGTCTGAACTTTGATAGTTTCATCTTCCGTTTTTCCTTCATTGTAACTGTCAATTTGGGCAACAACAGAAGCATTTGCCTCGACGATCTCTAATGACGTATCAACGTCAACGCCCAAGACAGATGCATTAAAGGCCAGCAATTCTTCAGCCAATACAGAATTATATTTAACAAATTCATCATTAAACCTGAAGACTACTTTTGCAGTGGAAGGATTGGCCTTGTTTTCTTCATATATAGCAACCGTTTCTTCGTTATTGCGAACGGCTTCGTCACGAAGCTTTTCGCTGAACAGGTTAAATGCAAGCATGCCGGGGATAACCACTACAAAAGGTATGATTAATTTCAGCAGTGCCGCAAAGACGACACCCTTCTGTCCCTCTGAAAGTGATTTGGAGCCCAATGTTCTCTGGGTAATATACTGGTTCAGCCCCCAATAAAAGAAGTTCGGTATCCACAATCCAAGCATAAGAGCAGTCCAGGGTATTTCCGGATCATCCGGCGGTCGAAACATGTGCAATTTACCTTCCGGCAAAGCACCGCCGTTCAGTAATTTAAATCGTTCCAAGGCCCCCGCAGATGATAGCTGATCAAGCTGTTCCGCGGTCATCTCACCCGAAACAGAAGCAAGCGTTGAGACATCTGCGCCGCCCAAAGCCTGAAATGCATAGTAAGCAATCACGCCGCCGCCAACAATTAACGCGGCTCCCTGAATCAAATCCGCCCATGCACACGCCTTCAAGCCACCAACAAAAACATACACCGTCGCCAAGATACCAATAATCCAGCAACCTACGGTAATACTCCCAAGATCAAAACCCATCAGCGTTTGTCCCTGGAAAAACACACAAATCACTTTGGCACCAGAGTAAATTACTGATGCAGTAGGAACGCCCACAAGAATAATCAACGTACTGACTGCCATGATCGTGCGAGCAAATGTATTATAGCGATACTCAAGAAACTCTGGAATTGTGAAGATACCACTTCTAAGAAATTTGGGAAGGAATACAAAAGCAACAAAAACCAATGTGATCGCTGCCATCCACTCATAACTGGCAATGGCCATTCCCAACCAATCTGCGGCTTTACCGCTCATGCCTACAAACTGCTCGGTGGAAATATTCGCGGCGATCAATGAGAAGCCAACCAACCACCAACTCAGGCCACGCCCGGCGAGAAAATAGTCTTCTCCCGTTTTTTTCTTATGGTGATCTACAGCTTCAACTCGGCTCTTATACAAGCCAAGTGCGATTACACTGACCACAAAAACTACAAAAACAAGGATATCTAAACCACCAATCAGTTCGCCCATGCCGACATCTCCTAAAAAGGGTTCCCATAACGTTCCATCTGAAAAGTTTATTCAATGATGCTGGATTTGGTTGGATTATGCACACTTTTTAGGTTATATCAAGGGGAAATATACTGACAGGACCCTTGCGATCCCTTGAAAAAGTATCCATTACATGGCTAAAAACGATATTGACATACTGTTTGAAAATGACCGGATTCTGCTGATTAACAAGCCCACCGGCATTTCCGTGACCGCGGACCGCAGCGGCGCCGCCGATATACTGAAGCTACTGCATCAGCAATTGGCCCCTTCGAAACCGCTGCGGCTGGTTCATCGCCTGGATAAAGAAACCAGCGGCATTCTGCTACTTGCAAAGAACAAAGATGCCCAAAGCCGCTATTCCCAACTTTTCGAAAAACGGAAAATCCAAAAGCTGTACCTGGCCATCGTCAAAGGCCCGCTGCCCTATCAAAGCGGCTCCATCAAGGACCCCATTGCCCGCAGCCAGCGTAATCCCCAGGCAATGCATATTCATCCCCGCCTGGGCAAGCCCGCCCATACTGTCTGGAAGCAACTCGCTGACTTTGGCGACCTGTCGCTCGTATCCGCCCAGATCATCACGGGCCGAACACATCAGATACGGATCCATTTTTCACATCGCGGCATGCCGCTGGCCATCGATTCGATCTACGGCACCACCAGTCCCCTGATGCTGTCGTCTTATAAATACAGCTATCGCCCCAAACCCGGCCGGGATGAGCCGCCGATGATCGACCGGCTGACATTGCATGCTTACCAACTGACGATCCCGACGGGCGAAGAAGAAAATGGAACAGTGGAAACCTTTATTGCCCCGCTGGATAAAAAGTTTGCCTCGGTTATCAAACTGCTGGCAAAACACACCGCCAATATCGCCCCCGGATTCGGCAACGATGAAACAATGCAACGCATTCTGACCACCTCGCCACTGGACTACCCCCTTGACACTGCAGGAGAATGAGATGCCATATAGCAGAATCCTATTGGACAAAGAGCAATTGAGCCGGATCGTTTCGCGGCTGGGCGCGGAAATATCTTCGCAGTTTCGCAGCGAGGACAATTGCATGGCCCTGGTGGTTCTGGAGGGGGCAAAGACTTTTGCAAACGACCTGCTGGCGAAGGTCGATTTTCCGGTAGATATCGAAACCATTACAGCAAGCAGTTATTCCGGGGCCAACTCGACCGGCAATGTAATGATCGAGAAAACCGGCACCCTTGGTGAAAAAATCCAGGGGCGTAACATCCTTCTGATCGATGACATCTATGACACGGGGCTGACATTATCCCGAATCTTAGACTGGCTGAAAACACTTCAGCCCAACAGCATCCAAACCTGCGTCCTGCTGGAGAAAGAAATCGAACACGCAAAACAAATCGATATCGATTTCATCGGAACAACCATCGAAGATGTGTTTGCCATCGGCTACGGCCTGGACTTCGAGGGTCAGTACCGCGACCTGCCCTGTATCGGCGAGCTTTCAGAAGAACGCAGCCAACAATACAACGCAGCCCCAAAAACTTAAATCGGCAGATCCACGCCTGTTGAGATTATTCGGCATCGGGTTTATAGGGGCGATAGTACCGTCTGGCCTCCGGCAGCGCTCTTTTGATATTCATAATGCGGGTATCGTCAGCCGGATGCGTGCTGAGAAACTCCGGCGGCGCGGAACCTTCTTTGGACTCGGCCATTCGCTGCCAGAAACCAACCGCTTCCTCAGGCGCATACCCGGCCATCGCCATAAAGATCAATCCGAGCCGGTCGGCCTCGGTTTCATGCATTCGGCTGTACGGCAGCATGACCCCCACCGTTGCCCCAATGCCGTAAGAAGTCAGGAAAATATTCCGCGTGGCGGAGGGTTCGTCTTCCAGCGCCTTGTCCAGCGCAATACCGCCCAGCGTGATGGTCAACCCCTGCGTCATTCGTTCAGCCCCGTGGCGGGCGATCGCATGGGCGATCTCGTGCCCCATCACGACTGCCAAGCCCGCTTCATCCTGCGTCGTTTCAAGAATGCCGGTATAGACAACCACCTTGCCGCCGGGCATCGCCCAGGCGTTCTTTTGGTCGCTCTCGATGAGATTGAATTCCCACTGGTAATCGGCGATCTGATCGGCCAGATCATTTTCGGTCATATACTGCTGGACCGCGTCGGAAATCCGCTTGCCTGCCCGCTTCACCATCGCCGTTTTTTCGGCATCGGTACTGAGCTTGGTTTCGGAATCCTTCAGGAAGGTATTATACTCCTGCAGCGCCATCGAATTGATGATCGAATCGGGAACGGTGTTGAACTGGCTGCGGCCGGTGATCGGCACCGTGGAGCATCCGGCAATCGCCATCAGCAAAAGGCATGCGCTCAGAAGAAAACTGTATTGAATCGTATGTTTCATTTTTTTGCTCCCGAAAAGTTGTTTTTCTCAATAACCAATATCCATATTAAAGATATCAGACACACGATTTTCAAGTATTTTCTGTATTTTCAGACGCCTGGACGTGGAAAATTATTTCAAATCATCGATAATCATCTGCAATGTCTGCTCCAGCGAGTACCGCGGGGCGAACCCGATCGCCTCATGGATGCGCTGCAGGCAGGGAACCCTGCGTTTCATATCGTCAAACGCCCTGCCGTATGCCTTCTCGTAAGACAGGAACTCCTTGCCGCCCTGGCTGCCGGTCAACCCGATTACTTTGTCCGCAAGGGCCTCGATCGTAATTTCTTCACCGGAACCGACATTGAAGACCCGGCCCGTAGCCCCAGGGCAGTCCATCAACTTCACAAGTGCGTGCGTGACATCATGCACACAGCAAAAACAGCGTGTCTGCTGCCCGTCGCCGTAGATCTGAATGGGTTTGTTTTGAAGGGCCCGTTCGACAAAACGGGGAATGACCATGCCGTATTGGCCGGTCTGCCGCGGTCCGACGGTATTGAACAGACGCACGATCATCACAGGCAGGCCGTACTGCTGGTGGTAGGCCAGGGCGAGAAATTCGTCGATCGCCTTGCTGCACGCATAGGACCAGCGGGAAAAACGCGTGCTGCCCAGAACCGTATCGTCGTCTTCGCTGAAAGGGATGGCCTCGCTTTTGCCGTAAACCTCGCTGGTCGAAGCAATTAGGACTTTTTTGCGGAACTTGTTGGCGACCGACAGCACCACCTCGGTCCCGTGGATATTGGTTTCGATGGTGTGTACCGGCTCATCCACAATGAGCTGGACCCCCACCGCCGCGGCGAGATGAAAGACACAATCACACTTTTCGACGAGCAGGCCCATCGTGCTTTCGCTGCGAACGGAGTCACAGACAAACTCAAAATCGGGATGCTTCTGGGCGGCCGCAATGTTATCCAGCGATCCGGTGCTGAGATCGTCGATCACCGTCACATGGTGACCGGCCTGAAGGTATTTTTCCGCCAGGTGCGACCCGATAAATCCCGCCCCGCCGGTAATCAATATATGCATACGAAAAATCTCCGATTTTTAAGCACGAAGCACGCAATCAAAAAAGTCTTCAGATCTCAGTCCTCAGCCTTCAGGAAAAACGCGTTAAAATGGGTTTGTTTGGTAAAACAGCATCCATGTCCCCAAAATCCATCTTTTCGCATTGCGTTTTGGGCTTCGGCCCGATCTGAAATGGGTTCGTTTGGTAAAACAGCCCTCAGCGATCAGAATTCAGTAATCAGCCATTAGCATAGCTGTCAGCATCCAGATTCCAGCCATCACCTTCCAGCAAAAATGGGTTCGTTTGGTAAAACAGCTCTCAGCGATCAGAATTCAGTAATCAGCCATTAGCTCTTAGCTCTTAGCTGTCAGCATCCAGATTCCAGCCATCACCTTCCAGCAAAATGGGTTCGTTTGGTAAAACAGCTCTCAGATTTCAGAAATCAGCATTCAGCCAATCGAATTTCCTGCTTTATAAATTCGAAACAGCGCAGCGCTTTTTCGAGTTTCATTCGCCGGGCCTCTGAGGCCCTTCGTTTGGTAATTCCAGCTTTCAGGCCTCAGTTTTCAGAGAAAACATCTATTTTTCAACCACGGTTAAGTTTACCATAAAGCAGAGATGATTACACGGATTTTCGCAGATTTATTCGGAACCACGAATGAACACCAATTTTCACAAATTCTTTTTTCGTCCACGGATTTTTACAGATTTATACCCTTCAGAGCAGTTAATTCCCGTGAGCAAAGCCGAATGGGGCATATCCTTAACTGCGAACTAAAAACTAAGAACTCGAAAACTACCGTGGATCCGGAACGGGGTGCAGGGCCACCAACCTGGGACGGTCGTTTTTGTTCCAGACGCCGCTGCGGTCAAAGATGCCGATCATCCGCCGCTGCGGTCCGTCGGTGCCCAGCCGAACCAGGATATACGCCGTAAACACATCGCTGCGAACCGTAAACTTATTCGCCAGATTCGACAGGATCCAGTGCTCTTCCTCGATATCGTCTTCTATACTCTGGCTTCCGACATTTTCGGCCTCCAGATCGCCGCCGGAAAAATATCTCAAAAGAACCATCTCATTGGCATCCGGAACCATATTGCCATTGAAGTCACCCCAAACATCCAGCAGGTCGCTGATCTTTTCGTAAGGCCCAAACTGTCCCCGATAATCTACAATCGCCTTTGCCAACTGCAGGGCCGAGAAGGTTACGGTCCCGCCCGGTATCGCCGCATCCGGGTCGGCCAGTGAGGGCGGTATCGCCGCGGCGATCACATGCACCGGCGCCGTATTGATATTGATCCGCCCGGGGAGCGTTCCGGTACCGGGGCGATTGATCGCGGCAACATAATCCAAAATATTATTCGGGTCACCCGCCAGATCAAAATGATGCAGCGACGTATTGGGATCGGCCAGTATCGATGAGACTGTCTGCGGGGCCGCATTCGGATCGCTCGACGACTCCGGCCCGTTGCCGTACAGGCCCAGAACTTCCAACTCATGCCAGCGGCAAAGCCCCAATCCGTCATCCGCCACACCGATCTGGAAACCATCACCAGGTAAATTGGCATCATTATCCTGTCCAAGCGTATCTGTGTAATTCCCATCAAACTCCCGTTGAACCGCATAATCTGCCTGTACAAACTGCCAATTGTCATTACCACGCTTAAGGGCGTTATCGCCCGGGCCACCAGAAGTATCTGAATAACCTATGACATCGTTAATATCCGCATTAGCTACACTATCGATATTTATTAGTTCAGCGCTCCCTGCAGTACGGGGTTTTAATAAAACAATCGACTCAGCACCCAATTCTGTCTGCAATGCGGCCAAATCAATGCCCGTAATATCATACCCAATAACTCCTCCGGGTACTGTTACCGTTGAATTTATTGGTATAACAAGTCGCCCCAATCCTGATGTATCGCTATGAGCCGGAACGGTGGTGAGATTGGCAAAGGTATGATCAATTGCCGTGCCAATTTTCAACACCCAACCTCCAATATCAATTGGCGTATCATACGGATTAATCAGTTCAATCGCAAAACCCGTTAGAGGGGAAGCAGGGGGAACCGCACCCCCATTCCACTGGACATACACCTCTGAGATAAAGGGCTGTTTTTCGTAACCAAAGACAATACCGACAGCAGGGTCAGGATTAAGCCCGAAGTTCACCGAACCGACAGGTAAAAGGCCCCCACTGACTTCCTCAATCATCGTTTCGATTATATTTTCTGTGATAAAAGTACAATCCACATTGGCTTGAGCACCGTAATTAAACGGTATATCACTGCCATCCTCATAAAATGGTCCTTCTGCTGCTCCTCGAACTCCCAAGGATAATGTATTAAGGGCATCATCATCTGAATAGTCGATCAGATTAGCAACCACCTGAGCCGCTTTGACAGCGGCCTTTTGTTTTTCGACATCCTGCTCAGCCGGAGCCAGCGTCCAGAAATCATCCGGCAGGAAATACTCCCGAAACGCAAACAGCAGGTGCAGGATTTTGCGGCGTGTTTCAGTATTATTGTAAGGCGCACTGTTGCCC
>JBDLJN010000040.1:0-17943 GCA_039714335.1 Planctomycetota bacterium | reverse complement strand
TGATAGGTCGGAAAGCCGTCGGATTTCTGAATGATAAAATCGCTCAACTCCGCCGGATCGATCGATATCGTCCCGCGGATTTCGTCCTCAACCACGATCGGTTCGGTCTGCGTGATCGCCAGCCGCACTGTGACGGGCTTACCCTTGGCGCGGGCCTTTTCCACCACCGCCGCATCGGGAAATACATCGGGGCGGGGGTAGATATTGTTGCGTTTTTCCTTTTCGGCGGTCAGTCGCATCGCTGCCAACTCTTCCGGCGTATCGAAGCAGTAGTAGGCCTTGCCCCCGTCAATGAGCTGGGCGATGTAGCGGTCATAGATATCCCGCCGCTCGGACTGCTTGTAGGGACCATTCGGCCCGCCGATGTCCGGCCCCTCGTCCCAGTCCATCCCCAGCCACGCCAGATCCTTCAATACCTGATCGGCACTGGTGGCGGTATTGCGTTTGGTGTCCGTATCCTCAATGCGCAAAAGGAACTTACCGCCCGTCTTGCGGGCCAGCAGCCAGTTAAACAAAGCCGTCCGCGCACCGCCAACATGCAGATACCCGGTCGGAGAAGGAGCAAATCGCGTTATAATCATAAAAACCTCTGTTTTTGGGTCAAAATTCAGAAACGAAAAGCATACTTGCCCCTCCCACAAAAGTCAAGAATAAGAAGAGTAGAATGTAGGAGTTTGAGCTTTAGCTTGTTTTTTTATACAGCTGTTGTTTTCGGGTGTTGTATCCGCTAAAATGGTGAGAGGTATTGATTGACTTGAAAAGCCAATCAGTATGGTGGGAACTTGGTAGTAATTATCAGGGGGGAAATCCGGGGGACAAGAGGTAGATTGTCTGGAACAATAATCGTTGAGAATCAGGAAAAGTTAAAAATGAATAACGAGAAACGCTTTACCAATAAAATTACGGCATGGTTTATTGCTGTCGGATTTCTGCTGAATTTTGCCGGTGTTGGTATTGCGAATGCGGGCCTGCCGGCTGGCGAGGATGAATACAAGGAAACCCTGTTCAGTGTCTGTTCTGCGGAGCAATACCAGTTTACCCAGGCTGTTCGCCAGGCGTTTTTGGCCTATGCCAAGGCGCAGGCAAAGGCCGATCTGCAAACGCGGGGCAAGTCGCTGCCTGATGCGTTTTTAGCATGGGTCGATTCCGATCCGGAAATACAGGCCGGTGTTTATGGTACGCGACTGAAGGCATCGGATGTACTGTTGGTGTTGTATTCACTGCGTCTGGATTTGGGGCAAACTGATTTTGAAAAATATCGCCATTTGACATTGGCAATGGCACTGGTTCATGCTCACAAAGCCGATACAGTCAATATCCATCCCCATTCACCCATTAAACTGGCTATTGGCGGCGATCCCCGAATACCCGTGAATACAAAAAATCCCAATCGCAAGTGGGATATAAATGACCATATTATTAATTTTCTCAACGATAATACGATTACGGAAGAGGTGGTTGTCGGACACAAGCAGGTAACACCGGAACTGAAATATGACGACCGTGGTATCGCGATTCCTGCGCCTAAAAAAAGCAAGCCGAAAAAGATGCCTATTAAAGAAAAACGATCCCGCTCGTTGAAAGGCGCCGATGTGATTGCCAGCCGAGAACTTCAGAAAAAATTCAATGCTTATATGAAGGCCAGGGGGCATGATGTAAGTATCGACTGCGGTGAGAAGATCGTTCATTGGAAAAGCCGCGATATGGTTGCTAAAGATCAGCGTAAGCGGATCGGTAATGCCTGTAACCTGTTTCGTGCCGCCTATGAAGCTAAAGGACTGTTGCCGAAAAAGCGGGACCCGTTTCCGGCGCCGGGCGAAAAATGTGCCTATCTGATCCGCAACGACAAGTATCGATTTCCACCGGAACTCCAAAAAGATCGCAAATGGCCGCGTTTTCCGCTGACCGCACCATGGCCGCTTCTGATGATGCTGGCAGAGGACAGTCAACCCCTTCGAGAACGCGAAGAACGCTGGACTGCTTTCCGTGATAAGGGAGAGTTTAAGACATATGGTGAGTACATCGGCAAAATTGCCCAGCAGTTTGATATGCAGTCTGCGCGTCGCCTTGCTCCATATCCCTTTACTTATGGAAGTATCCAGATGAAGTTGAAGGATGGCGGTGTATGCGGAACAATGGGCAATATCGGTGCGCGTTCACATATTGTCTTGGGGATTCCCGCCTGTACAGCGGGCCAACCCGGCCACTGTGCGATGGTTGCGTATTTGCATGATCCCAAGACGGATACCTATCAATGCAAGGGACGCCAGTATGCTACCGGTGGCGATGATAAGACAACGCCTCATTCGCGATGGTTGCTTCAGGGTGGTTTTGATTCGAAAAAGGGAGCTAAAATTCAACGCAGGCCTATGGTTTACCACAAGAGCATTGCCTGGGCGGTAAATTATGATATGAAAGCTTACATGGACTCCATGATGGTTGATTCTGTGTTTGCCCTGTTTGACGAATCGAAACGCAATGAACATGGTATAATATTCCTCGAGAGCGGTCTCGCTTTGAATCCTTACAATTTCCTGCTGACCAATGCGATTCAGGAATTAGCTACAACATCGCAGGAACAGGTTGACTTCTGGACATTTTATGAAAAAACGATGGGGGCGGTTCAAAACAGGCCCGGTTGTCCTGCTAATGGTCTTTATAACAAGACCGTGAAGGTTAAGATGTTCAGAAAAATTGCGATTTTGCCGGTACCCGAGGACAAACAGGTGGTTCGTGAAATATTGATGTTTCTGCGGCAGCAGCAGTGCGATATCCCCGCCGCAGAGATTAGCTACCGTTTAGTGTTGGAAGGGTTGCGGCCTCTGATGGCCCATACGGTTCGGGATTTCGCCAAGCATTTGAAAACGATCCACAGCATGGCTTCTCGTGGAAATGAAACGGCTTCCGCGAAAATGGCGGAGACGATTAAAGCAGTGGCTGACTGTATTGAGGATGAGGGAGCCAGGAAAGAATGGGCTTTGTTTTTGTGGAAGCGAGCACAGGGACATGAAAAGTATTTCGGACACAAGTACCGTATTTCCACCGATGCTTCCATATTGATGCTCGCCAAATTGTCCGGCCAGAAAATGCCTCCCGATTCAGAAATGATGAAACCGATTCTCAGGCAGATAACCTTGGAGTTAAGGCGATCTGTAAAAGGGAGGCGAGAAGTCGGAAAGTGCCGCATGTTGGCCTCCAAGATAAAATCCGCTGCGGGTAGTTTAAAAAATGCCGAGCAAAAACAGCGCTGGCTTGAGATGCTCTCCAAAATTATGACCGGGCATGAAACTTTTAAGCCAAACGAAAAAGCGAATGCCCAGCGGGATCCGTGTTTAGATGTCATCAGTGAGGCGATTAAGAGTAAAAAAAACGTGTAGTTTGTGGTGGTCCGGAGACCATTGATGTTGCGGACAAATTGGGGCCCGTTATACAGTGTTCACAATTGAATTTTTCTGCTGAAATGCGGTTGTGTTCCACTGGGGTCAATTTACAACTTTACTCGCGGAAATTTATACCCTTAAGGATGTAAATGCTTCTTATGTTTATGGATATACAACAACGCATTTTAGTCACCGGCATTACCTCCATCCACGGCTGGCCGATCTGGCGTGGGTTGTCCGGTATCCTCGACAGCGACCAACTGACGGGTATTCGCCCGCCGCAGATGAGGGCGCCAGTCAGTGAAAATGTTGCGGCGGTGTGTATCACGGATCGGGAGCAGCTAAAACGCATTCGGGACCAGTTCCGGCCGACCTGCGTAGTCCATTGCGCGGGCGTGTGCGATCTGGACCTGTGTGAAGAACGGCCCGAATGGGCGTACGACCTCAATGTCAACGGTACCCGGGCCGTGACGGAAATTTTCGGTGATACGTGTAAGATTTATTATATGAGCACCGACCTCGTCTTCTCCGGCGAGACACCGCCCGAAAGCGGCTATACCGAAAACCACGCCCCCGACCCGGTCAGTATCGCAGGCAAAACCTTCTGCGAAGCCGAACAGGTATTGGCCGAACGTGAGGACACTTGCACCATCCGGCTGGGCCTGCCGCTGGGCGATTCGATCACCGGCGACAAAGGCGCGATTGACTGGATTAAAAGCCGGCTGACCAAAAATCGCCCCGTGACGCTGTTTTATGACGAACTGCGAAGCTGCATCTGGTGCGATCAGATCGCCGAGATGACGCTGGCGATGTTGCCCCTGAATCTGCGCGGCCTGTACCACTTCGGCGGCAACCAGCCGTGGACACTTCATGAAATCGGGCAATACGTACAAGACAAATACCAAACACCCCCGCATCTGCTAAAAGGAATCCATCGCCACGAAGAAAAAAACGGCCCGCCCCGCATCGGTGATGTCTCCATGAACTGCACCAAACTAAAAATCACCCTAAACAGCGCTCAAATCAGCATCCCCGATTTTAATTAAAAATCCATTTAGTCATTAATTCGGGCAATACTAAACCGATAAAAACAGCATAAAACAAATCTGCCCAGAGCATCGAAAGAAGATTTCCGATATAGACTAAAAAGACGATGGGAAAAACCAGTACGGCTAAGATATTTCCGCTGCTCATTTGCTTTTTAGCGTGCCCCCAAAGATTGTACGCGTCCTGATTGGATGGAAATGCATGCATTCCTATAGATAATCCCAGCCAGCCGATTGGCCAGAAAAGCCAGTGGTCAACACCAAAAAAGCGTATCGGCAAAAAAATTGAAAAACATATTAAAAAGCAAAACAGCGAGTTTACGAGGAAAGGTCCGCAGGCAATAAAAAAAGTCGGTCCAAAACGATCTGTCGGTTCATGGATGACATATCCCGATGGCCCCCGCATAACAGGACGAAAATAAGAAACATCCAGTATCGCCAAACCAAATAACTGACAAAAAAACAGGTGTGCCGTTTCGTGTACAATTATTCCTGGAAAAGTAAGCCATGCAATTATAAAACCAGGTATCATTGTGTTTCCTCCGGCAGTACTTTTCCCGTTTCTTTATAATATTCTTCGCTGTTCAAAATTCTGCGGGTTTCTAACCGATATAGAATTCGTTCGCGATATTCTTCAAAACGTTTTTGGTCATCGGGTGTTGCTTTTTCTTCTGCTATTTGTAAATGTTCCATAGCCTTTTCTTTACACTCCTGTTTTTTCTCTTCAGCGTATAGACATGCGTATGCGGATGCTATCTGGGCTTCAGGTATCGGATCATCTGGAAAACTGTCACGGTACTTTATGGATAATTCTAAAAATCTCTGGTATTCTTTGTTGTCAAAAGCCACCCCGAATTCAGCAATCAGCATGTACTGTTCTACTTGATATGATTCAGGCAATTCGTTGCATTTTTGGAAATGGTTCAGTGCGGTTTGGGAGTCGTCATCTCGGATAGCTTGAACTCCTTCGAGATAATGACTCAACACCTGAAGTCCATGAGCTCCAGGCACTAAGTTCGCGGCTTTTGACATTTTTTTTGTCGCTGTATCTACATTTCCCTGAACAAATCCGATTCTTATTGCCTGTTCCATTAAAATACGGGCTTGAAAGAAACGAAAGTTCCATGCGATACTACAAATCGTTATGATTAATATCCCTGCGAAAAAGCCCTTTATCCAAGCCGGATAACGATAATTGACCATTGCATCACGACAGTTTTCACAGATAGGCATCTCTACGAAAAACTCAAATTCCTGATTCCCGCCGTCTGCCCCACAACGTGCACAAATGGTTGGATCAGAAAGAGAAAAAACGCTTTGATCAGTAATCTGATCCTGTTCGGCGTCTTTTAACCTTTTCTCTCCACAAGATTGGCAAAGAGTACTGTCGAAAACAGAGACAAGATCATTAAGCCCATATTTGTTTCCGCATTGTTCACATATTTGTTCACGCATGAGACAGTAAAGAGCTCCTTATATAATCCCACCTTTATATCCTTGAAGCAATTATTTTGCTCTCAAGTAATTTCTGATAACTTAACAATCTTTATAACTCTTTGAAGTCGTTGGGGATAGTTATTTCCATATACCTGCCTTCGATAAAATTCGACCGCCGCGATCCGTTCTTCGGGCGGTCGGCTCAATCAGTATTCCCGGTTCTGTCGAATCTCGTCATGAGATTCCAAATCCATCTTTTATAACGACTTTCTGAATCATAACGCAACCTGTTGTCCTTCGGTGCGAGCGATTTCAACGATAGCATTGGTAGTATCTTTTTTCCACTGGTCTTTACCGCACGGAATCGGCTCGATGCGGCTGTCTGTTCGTGCGGCGATGCGCCAAAGCTGATTGATCCACTGACGTTCGATTTTCTCATCAAACTGCGGTGATACTACCATAACATCAATATCGCTGTCCGGGTTTACTGTTCCGGCGGCATACGAGCCGAACACGACACCAAAACTGACCGGCAGGCCCGATTCAGTTAGACGCTTCAGATAATTTTGAACATTTTTTATAATTGCCGGACTAACCATTCCAGTGCCTCTTTTGTTTTGGATAAATAAGTGTTGGCCTCTTGATCCGAAACTGTATCAATATATTGGATTGGATACCGTCCTTCGAGATTGAACTCATTCATGTCCGCCAGATGATTCAAGTGATCTTCGGAAAAAGTAATATCAGTTATTTCTGATAAGCGTACCAGATTGTGGATTCATGGAGCTAATTCATTTGTCTTTTTGCAGATGTGTGCTTTGAGAATTTTCTCTAAAGCCAAGTGGGCGAAAAAAAGACCGTGCCGGTATCGCTTATTGCCAATCAATTCCTCAGCAACGGCGATATCCTCCTCTGCTCCGGAACTCCAATAAATGATTTGTTTTTGTATATCAACCATGATTTCGCCTTGACATTAACAGAACATATAATAGCACAATCCATTTTATATGTAAAGTGTCTGAAATCATAATCTGTAGACAATTAATGCTGTCCCAAACTGCCCCGATATGCTAAAATGCCGCTCCAGATTAACGTTTTTAAAAATAGATTGCATCAGGGAGTTAGCAGATGATCATCCGGTCGGTTGTATTAACGCTTGTTGGATTGCTGCTGGTTGGCTGCGGCACAAAGACCGAAGAAGAAGAGCTCGCCGAATTCAAATCCTCGCTCCGTTATAAGGCATACTGGCTGGCCTCTGATAAAGCGGTTGACGTCGCCGTGGCCGCATACAATCAACAAGTGGACCCCAACTCGATGCAGATGGACACCGAAATGGCCCATTCGCTGCTGGGCGTCCTCTGGTTCATGCAGCAAAAAGGCAAGTTCTGTTATATTGAAGCGGATGTTCTCGACGATGTCGAAGGCCTGGAATACCCGATGCTGCCGCGCTGCCTGAGGATCCTGGCCCTCTACAACATGGGGTTGGAACAACTGTCCGCCTCACAGTACCAGACCCTCAAGGAAGATCTTGCCGCTGAGGAGGGTACCACGCCCGAAGAGGTCGAGCTCGAACACAAACTCCTGCTGTCGGCGCTAATTCTGGTCGGTCTTCAGCAGGGCGACCTCGGCATTGCCCAGTTCGCCGCCGAAACGCTCGAAGCCACCACGCAGATAGACTACCTCGGCCCACTGGTCGGCGCCGTGGCCAAGGCCCAGGGCGGCCACCCCATCGAGGCCTGCAAAGAGCTGCGCGAACTGGCCCAAAGCGAACGCTTTAGGGGGCATGTCCGCGAGCTCATGGCCGAAGCCGCCGACACCATCGAGAATGCGGACACGACCGACAAAGGACAGATCACCAAAGAGGTGGTCGCAGCCGTCGGTGCCCGCCTGACAAAACAGATCATCGACGACATCTTCACTGCCGAGGACCAAAAAACCATGCTGGATACTGTCCGCAAACTGCCCGAAAAGATCACCGGCGGCACAGATGAAACCGCATCGCTTACCCCGGAGCCCAAAGAAGATTCCGGCCCCGAAGGGGTCGTTATACAGTAGCCGGGAGTGAAACCCCCGGAAAAGGGGCTGCTAACCTGTTAAAGCCCCAACGGTGCGATACAAAAGAAACCTTTCTACAGGGCGGTATCAATTGTTCCTCAGCTGGCAAATACTTCTATCCCCAACTGCCCCGATGTGCTAAAATGCTGCCCAAAACGGATGTTTTACAAAACGATAACAGGACAAGACAATGACTGAAACAAACGAACAAAACAACGAACAGCGGCTGGATTTTATTCGGCAGATCGTCGCCGATGACTGTGCCAGTGGTAAATGGGGTGGAAATGTAATAACACGTTATCCACCGGAACCGAACGGCTACCTGCATATCGGACACGCCGTCCATATTTGCCTGAATTTCAGCATCGCAAAGGAATTCGGCGGCAGGTGCCATTTACGCTTTGATGATACCAATCCCATCAAGGAAGAGCAGGAATATGTCGATGCGATCATAGAAGACATTCACTGGCTGGGTTGGGATTGGGGAGAGCATCTTTATTTTGCCTCTGATTATTTCGGCCAATTGTATGAATGGGCGATTGAGCTCATCAAAAAGGACGCTGCTTATGTCTGCGATCTGACACCGGACCAAACGCGCGAATACCGCGGCACACTGACTGAACCGGGTAAAAACAGCCCCTACCGCGACCGCAGTGTCGGAGAAAATCTCGATCTGCTGGAGCGGATGAAAGCTGGTGAATTTCCCGACGGTTCACGGACGCTGCGGGCAAAAATAGATATGGCACACGTCAATATTCAAATGCGCGACCCGGTCATGTACCGCATCTTGCATGCCGAGCATCATCGCACGGGTAATGAATGGTGCATTTATCCGATGTACGACTGGGCACATGGCCAGAGCGATTCCATCGAGAGGATAACGCATTCGCTCTGCACGCTGGAATTCGAAAACCACCGCCCCTTATACGATTGGTATTTGGACCAGCTCGGCATTCATCATACGCAGCAGATCGAATACGCAAGAATCAATGTTGGCTATACGGTCACCAGCAAGCGAAAACTCAGGCGTTTGGTCGAAGAAGGCCATGTTAATGGTTGGGACGACCCGAGAATGCCAACGCTTAGCGGCATGCGGCGAAGCGGGTACACTCCCGGTTCAATTCGTACATTTGCCAAGCGTGCGGGCATATCCAAGGTTAACACAACAATGAGCGTGGCCGTATTGGAAAATTGCCTGCGCGAGGAATTGAATAAAACCAGCTCGCGCGTGATGGCCGTATTGAATCCGCTAAAGGTCGTCATTACCAACTACCCTGACGGCGAAACCGACGAACTGAACGCGATCAACAATCCCGAAGATGCCTCCGCCGGTACGCGCAAGGTGCCGTTCGGCAAAGAGATTTATATCGAGCGGGAGGACTTCATGGAGGATCCGCCGCGAAAATTCTTCCGGCTGGCTCCCGGCCGCGAAGTGCGCCTGCGCTATGCGTACTTTATCACCTGCAGCGAGGTCATCAAAGACGACGACGGCAACGTCACCGAGCTGCGCTGCACCTACGACCCCGAAACACGCGGCGGTAACGCCCCCGACGGTCGCAGGGTCAAGGCCACACTGCACTGGGTCAGCGCCGAACACGCCCTCGATGCCGAGGTCCGCATCTACGACCACCTGTTCACAAAAGAAAATCCCGAAGATACCGACTCAGGCCAGGACTTCACCGCCAACCTCAACCCCGATTCGCTCAAAGTGCTGGAAAACTGCAAGATCGAACCGTCGGTGGCCGATACAAAACCGCTGGACCGATTCCAGTTCGAACGGCTGGGCTACTTCTGCGCCGATAAGGATTCAACCTCGGACAAACTGGTGTTCAACAAAACCGTCGGCCTCAGAGACACTTGGGCCAAAGTCCAGAAACAGCAGCAAAACAAACCGAAAAAGAAATAGCAGGAATATGACAATGATGATTCGACGAAAATGGTTTTACTTTGCAGCGGCACTTTGGGTTTCAATGGCTGCCGTTGCACAAACAGTTTCGATTATCCCCCGTCCGAGTACGCTGACCGAACAGCCCGGGCAATTCGTTATCAACACCAAAACACAGATCACGATTGCCCCGGCGAACGAGTAAACCCGGCAGGTTGCTGAGTATCTTCAGGGATCTCTGTGTACCGCGACCGAACTGCATTTGACCGTCATCGACAAGCCGGCCGCTTCGAATGTGGTCGCCCTGAAGCTCAAACCGGAAAAATAGGGACAAGGGGGGGGGCTGTTGAAAAACCCCAGCATCGGCACTTGACGAAAACAAGTACCCGCATTTATCGCACAAGAACGCATATGACCGGCTTGAAACATCATGGATTGACTTTTTCAACAGCCCCACTGTCCCTATTTTCTTTATTTTTCTTCTTATATGTGCAAATTAGGAGCAGGGACCAAACAAAACAAGTTATCCAAAACAAATAAAATGCCCAAAAGAACAATGGCTCTGCTAACATCTTTATGCCCGAATAAGGCAAAATGCCATCGGGCCATTCTTTCTCATGGAGAAAAGAGTTTAGCTCTTCTAATAATGCAAAGACAACACGCATGCTTACAAACAACGGGAACAGCCAAAATAGTACACAAAAATGCATAAAACACTAAAAAATCAGTGTCATTCCGTGTATTCCGTGGTTGATTTTACCCCTTTCCCCGTTTGGGGTATAATGGACAATTGAGATTTTTGCATGAAATTGGAACGAGGATTTTAAGACCGCTTGATGAAAGGAGCGAATCTGATGAACTATCTTTATTTGGGATGCAACGGAACGGTTAGTGCGCTGGATTCGGCCAGCGGCCATGAGGTATGGCGCACACAGTTAAAGACGGGCAATCTTGGCATTTTTGGCGGCGCAGCGCGGTATCAGGATGTCAATGTCATCGAGGACGGCGGCATCGTCATCGCCGGAGTCAACGGCTACGTCTTCGGCCTCGATGCGCGGACCGGCACCGTCCTGTGGCAGAACGAACTCAAAGGCATGGGCTTCAACGATGTGACCATGTGCATCGGCGGAAAAACAATCCAAACAGTCGGCAAACCCAAAGAAAGCGATTGACCGTGTTGAATGTTTAATTGGTGAGATCCCTGAAGACTAAAGCCATGCAGGTCGGGCAAACCGTTATTTCTCGTTGAATTGCAGGATAAAAAAATCCTTTTCAAGCGTTTTTCCGAGGTGTTGGCCCGGGCATTTAAATGCAAAGCACATCATAAGTTACAAGCGGACACAAAAGATTATCTATAAAAAAAGGTCTTCGGGTGATTTTTTTCTCGCTTACGGCCGATAAAAGATATAATAATAGTAGGTGGATACACTCTTTTGAAAAGTTGAAGGCAAAACCGGGGTTAAAGCCCCCGTTAATCATATACCATAAAGATTTTGCTCTTTTTACAACTTCATAGCGAAAGGGTTAGTCATGAAGGTCAAAATGATCCTTCCCGCCCTGACCGCAGCCCAATCCCCATCTTACCGTCATATTAAATACTCATTATTCCCCCCCTTAGGGCTTGCGTCACTCGCGGGATACTTAGACGACACAGACGATATTGAAATCGTCGATGAACACGTAGAGACACTCTCTCTCAACGATTCGCCTGCACTCGTAGTCATTGAAGTCTACATCACAAACGCTTACCGCGCCTACCAAATAGCGGACCACTACCGCGCGCGCGGATCGTACGTTTGCTTAGGGGGAGTGCATACAACAGCGTTGCCGGACGAGGCCGCTGCGCATGCAGACAGCATTTTTCTGGGTCCCGGAGAGGATACATGGTGGAAGTTCTTAGTGGACTTTCGCCAGGGCATTCCTCAGCCGGTGTATCAGTCCCATACCAGGGTTCTGGCGGGACTGCCTCCGGTTCGCAGAGATCTGATCAAGCGCAACCGGTATTTATGCCCCAACGCGATCACCGTCAGCCGCGGGTGTCCGCATCGTTGCGATTTCTGTTACAGGGAATGCTTCTACAAAGGCGGCAAAGGCTACTACACGATGAACATGGAGCGGGCCTTGGGTCAGATCGAGGCGCTGCCGGGGCGGCAGGTGTTTTTCCTGGACGATCACCTGTTCGGAGACGAGCGTTTCGCCGAGGAACTCTTTGAAGGAATGCGGGGGATGGGTAAACTGTGGCAGGCCGCCGGGACGGTCAAATCCGTTTTGACGCCGGGACTGCTGGAAAAGGCGGTTGACGCGGGCTTGCGGAGTCTGTTTATTGGCTTTGAGTCGCTCAGCGAGCGCAACCTGCGGTCGATGCACATGTATCACAATATCCACCGTGATTATGAGCGTGCGATCAGGCGCCTCCACGACAACGGCGTGATGGTCAATGCCAGGTTTGTCTTTGGGCTCGACCATGACGACAAGGACGTTTTCCGGCGGACCGTTGACTGGGCCGTGAAACAGGGCATTGAGGCATCGACATTCCATATTTCAACACCATACCCCGGCACACGGCTGCATCAGCGGCTCAAGAAGCAGGGCCGGATCATCTCGGACAATTGGGACCTGTACGACACACGGCATGCTATCTTTAAACCGGCCAATATGTGTTGTGCGGAACTGGAAAACGGGTACGAAAGGGCGTACTCGGACTTCTACAGCTGGTCCAATATTTTCAAGGCGGCAAAGGAGCAGGCAACTGTCGCCCGGCAGTTGCGTCATCTGGCCTATGCGATTGGCTGGAGGAAGTGTGAGAGACTCTGGGCATTCATTGTGAAAAGCGGGCAGGTCCGCAGGATGGTTCCGCTGCTGGAGACGATTCTCAAAAGCACCGGGCCGGCGCCTCAGCACCGAAAGCAGCCGTATGCGCCGTTGCAGACACACAATACGCCCGCGCAGCCGGCATTAATATAGCTGAAGTGTCCAGCTTTTAAATGGTAACGCCGGCTTCCAGCCGGGAATAGGAAGGAATAGGAAGGTGTCAGGAATCTTTATTTACCCCTTTCATGACAAGATAGATCAGTTAAGAGACGTGATAAGGCAAATACAAAAAGCACGATCTGGATGTCTAGCTGGTGCTTTGAAAGATCCTGCAAATCCAGATAAGTGGGAAGTAAATCCAGGGTTAAAGGATGGGATGTGATAAACATGAAAAGGAATCAAAGTGCAATTTGCTCCGTTAGTTTGTTTCTAATTATTGCCCTCATTGTTTTTGCCAGTTTCACTGGATTATATCTTTGGAGAGTCTACGCTGAATCCAAAAAACACCGTCAAATAATGGAAGAAGCTGGAAATAGCCTTAGGCTGTATAATAATTCTTTTAATAAGCGTTTAGAAAAAGCTTTGGAAGAAAATGATAATATCAAAACCAGTCGATACACTCACTATATTAAAGGGATTAAAGATGCTCATGAAACGATAAAGAGGCTAACAAAGCTTCTCAGGCATTCCTCCAAGTATATTATTTTGAAGAAGGTTTTATGGTAACCGGGATGAAGTTTTATAGCAAAGACAGTGAGCATTTAGCTTCTTTGCCAATAATAAAGTCCTATGATGATTTTTCAGAAAAAGACAAAGAAGAATATGAGTTGGTTGCTACTCGTTGGAAATACTACAAAGTGATAATAGGATCGGGATTTCAATTTAAAGAAGAACCAAATGAAATTGAAATCCCGAAGTCGATGATAGCGGAAGATGTACTTGTCGCACTTTACAGTATTGATGGCAAAGAAAGCAATAAAGTTGAGTTATTCGTGGATACAAATATCTTACCTTAGCCGGTAGGTTGGGCAAAATGTAGGGTGGGCTGTGCCCACGCTGATAAAAACAGAAAAATTGCTTATCAGGTCCAAAGGACCGCCAGTCAGTTAGCCGGGGTGCGTACTTGTCCCACCGTTTTATCCCGCCATAGTTCGCAGAACGACGGCGGAAGCTCAAAGAGTGAAGGGGGAAGTCCCCGGAACAAGAATCACCCCCAAAATCTTAAGGCCCCAGCGGGGCAAAAGATCATTTAAAAAAACACAATGCAGCAATGACATCACCAGAAATCGCCCGGCCGATAGGCCGGACTGGTCAGAAGCAGGTGGGTGCACAGATGCTCGCATCGAGCAACCCGCCTGATTCTGACCAGATAGGAGCGTGCAAACGCTTCGGCGATTTCCCCCCTGTGCCCTTCATGCACTTCCTGCCCGGAACCTGTCCCGGACTTGATCCGGGATGGTTATTCATTCGTGAAAATTCGTCCCGATGCATCGGGATTCGCGGTTCAAAATCAGTGAAATCAGCGTAAATCTGTGTCTGAAAAAAACGTTCCTCTGCAGGCCAAAAAAAACTTACATTTTTCAAAGATTTTATGTAAAAAATCCCCCCAAACCGACATTACTATATAGAAGGAAAACATGAATAAAAGAAACACAAAAGACCGAGCCAATGACAACAGCGCGGCAGCGCAAGCCGCCCGATTACGAAGCGCATCAAAAGCTCCTCCCGGTACCCAAAGGCCGGAGGGGTTTATCTCTTTTCCCTCTGTGTCCTCTGTGGCAAAAAAAGGAAAAAAATGGAAACGTTTTGGACAACTTTGGCGTCGTTTTGGCACAGTTTGGCACACTTTTACACCAAAAAACCGCGTTTTCAGTATTAAAAACGCACAAAACACCCAATTTTCATACGATTCAGCCCGGTATTCCCACACTTCATAGGGCAGGACGAGTTTTTTTATTTTTGATCAGGCGGCTTGGGGTATAATGAACTCTTGAGATTTGCCTTATTGACCGGAGGCGAACGATGCAGTGCAAACAATATAGATCATACCTTTTTTGGATGCTGGCAGCGTTGCTGTTGGCGAGTATTTCTTGCAAAGAAAGAATCCCGACCCCGCAAACCAATCACAATTCCGCCGCGGCGGTTGAGGCCTCATCACCGAACAAACCTGCCCGATCATCCGACCCGAACACTCCGGCGTGGACCCATCCGCGCAGCGATGAACGCACCGCCGAGCGGGCGGCGATGGTGGACGTTCTCCGGCGGCGGTACGGGATGCGCGATCCGAATGTACTGGCCGCGATGGAGGCGGTGCCGCGGCACTGGTTTATGCCGTCGGATGTGCAGCGGGCGGCGTATGTTGATGGGCCGCAGCCGATCGGGCATGGCCAGACGATCTCCCAGCCGTTCATCGTGGCGTTCATGACGGGCCTGCTGGAATTGTCGGACGAATCAAAGCTGCTGGAGATCGGCACCGGCAGCGGCTACCAGGCGGCGGTGCTGAGTGAGTTTACGCCGCATGTGTACACCATCGAGATCGTCGAGCCGCTGGGCAAACGCGCGATAGAAGTCTTTCAGCAGCGCGGCTATGATACGATACGGGCGAAGATCGGTGACGGCTACAAGGGCTGGCCGCAGCACGCGCCGTTCGATGCGGTGATTGTGACGTGTGCGCCGGATCATATTCCGAAGCCGCTGGTAGAGCAGCTCAAACCCGGCGGGGTGATCGTGATCCCGGTGGGCAGTCAATGGGGCGTGCAGGACTTAATGCTGGTGACCAAGAAGCCCGACGGTACGCTGGAACGCGCCTCGAAGATGCCGGTGCGGTTTGTGCCGCTGACGCGGGATAAGGAATAGCGACGGGTGGCACGGTCAAGCTCTGCTTGGCCGTGATGCGGCGTAGACGACTGCTCCCATCAGCAGGCACGCTGTGATGATGCAGAATCCCACGGGCTTTTGGCGGATGGCGTAGGCGGCGGAACTGTACAGCATAAAGACGCACGCCGCGGCGAACAGCAGCGTCGGTACGGGGTACAGGGGCACCTTGAAGGGGCGGGACGTTTGCGAATCTTTCCGGCGGAGGACCCAGACCGACAGGCAGGTGCCCAAAAAGAACAGCCAGACCACAGGGGCGGTATAAAGGATCGTATTCAGGAACGAACCGGCAAACAAAGTAATCGACAGGGCAATCGCCGCCTGCAGCACCAGTGCCCAGATCGGCGTGCCCAGCCGGTCGTGCCAGCGGCCCAGACGGGAGAAGAGCGTGTGCTCGGTGCCGAGGGCGTAGGAGATGCGAGACCCTGTAAAGATCAGGCCGTTGACGGCACCCAGCGCTGAGATGCAGATGAGGATACTGATGAAGCGGCCGGCGTGGCGGGAAAAGACCCCCGTGATCGCATCGGCTGCGACGGCCTGTGAGGCGGCCATGTCGGCGTGGCCGAGGGCGTTGAGGAAAGCCCCGTTGGCCAGCAGATAGAGAACGGTGACGGATACCGCCGCGAGAATGAGGGCGCGGCTGATATTGCGGTGGGGGTTTTTGACCTCGGCGGCGACATAGGCCATCTCGTTCCAGCCGCCGAAGGTGTACAAGACCAAAATCAGCGCCAGCGGGACAGCAGTTGGCAATCCCTGCGCTTGCGATTCGGGCTGTTGTGCGGGGTTCGGATGGGGAGATAGAAGTCCGGCCGCGATGACAGCCAACAGGCCGACGACCTTGATAACGGTCAGCAGGTTTTGCGTCCACTTGGATTGCCGAACACCGAGGATGTTGATGAAACTTAAGACGACGATGGCTCCTGCGGCGTAGATGATCTTGCCTGAGGCGAACGGATACAGGGCCGATGCGTAGCGGCCGAAGACAAACGCCATCAGGGCGATGTCGCCGGGGCGGATGATGACCAGCTGGGTCCAGCCGAACAAAAAGCCAGTGCCTTTGCCGAACGCGCGGGTGAGGTAAACGTAGTCGCCGCCGGAGGTGGGGTAGGCGGTGGCCAGTTCGCTGTAGTTGAGGGCACCGGCCAGGGCGATCAGGCCGCCGACAAGCCAGATGGCCAGCGTGGCGGGTGCGGCGCCCATGGAAGCCGCGACCAGGGGGGCGGTTTCATAAATGCCGGCGCCGATGATGATGCCCACGATGATGCAGACCGAATCGAACACCGATAACGTTTTTTGCGGCTGCGGCGTTGCCATGGAAATACCTGCTTTTGATTCTATTATACACCGAAAGACAGATTATTGTATGAGAAAAACTCACCGGCCCCGACACATCGGGATTTCGCTATACTCAACTTGCCGGCATTACATTTCCAACTGGAAGACTTCTTCGACGGTTTTGCCGAAGGCGCGGGCGATTTTGATGGCTAAGGGCAGCGAGGGGGCATAGCGGCCCTGCTCGGTGGCGATGATCGTCTGGCGCGTTACACCGACTTTATCGGCCAACTGCTGCTGGGTCATCTCCCCGGCGTCAAACCGCAGCCGCCGGATATTATTGCTGAGCCGGTCCTTACTCATCGCTGCCTCGCATTGACCCTGTAAGGGTTATTATAAGAATAGCCGCGGGTGAAGGCCATAGGCCGAAACCCGTGGTAATGGAATAAATAAAACCCACAACCCCCAAGGGGTTGAATAAAACGCTGGTGTCAGAATTGGCATTATTTATTCGACCCCTACAGGGTCGATGGAAATCGGGGTGCCCGCAATCCACGGGTTTCGCTCCGCTGCACCCGCGGCTATTCTTATTGAAGCCCCACGGGCTTCTGCCGGATGGTTTATAGAAATCACGATTCATACCGCACCTCCTTCGGACCGCTCCATTTTGCACTGGATCAAGATTAGCAGCGGCTTTAAGATTTCAGCGATTGCGCCGAGGCCAAAGACGATGATAACCGGAATATAAACGGGAACAGATGCTTTGAGTCCCACCCATCCCCACAATCCCAATAAACCCATCAAGCAGAATCCTCCCAAAAAAGAATCTGAAATCGCTTTCGCTCTTTCATGAATAAGCCGCTCTCGTTCGTCCAATCCCCGTAGAATCCGTTTTTTCATAACAAGTTGCCCAATGGGTATCCAGATACCGATGATAATCGCAGCAACAATCATTGCAAAATTTCTCTGAGAACCACTTTTTTGAATTAACATGTAAATAGAAATGGCCGCAACAATTAAACCATAACAATAAGTGCCCAAATCTTTCCATGCCTTGACTTCCAATCGTCTTCTGCAGTATTTGTCTTGATGTGGAATCGAATGAACATAGAGAGCAATAATATAGCGCATAAGCTATCGGAAGAAGCTATTAACATGGATCCGGGGTACGCTATAGCATATG
>JBDLJN010000039.1:0-17978 GCA_039714335.1 Planctomycetota bacterium | reverse complement strand
TAAAATCGGTACACCGGCGTTGATCAGTGTGGCCAGTGTTCGTGTCCAGCGGGCCACCGCGGTTTTATAGACCAGCTTTTTGATGACCGGCAGACGCAGTTTAATCCAGTCCATCGCATACCGACCTTTTTGGAACTGACGAATCAGCTTCAGCACCGAGACCAAAATAAACGGCACCGCGATGATGATCAGGGCATTTGGAATAACTCCCGTGAAGGACGTCAGCCAATTACTGATATTCAGCAGCACCTGGGTCAGTGGCGGCAATCCGGCTTTTCCATCACTCATATCGGCCAGCACCTCGGCAAAGGTCGGCACGATGAAGATCATCAACCCCATCACGATCAAAAATGCCGCGCTCATCACCACCGCCGGATACACCATGGCACCTTTGATCTTGGCCTTGAGCCGCTCGGCTTTTTCCATGAAGTCCGCCACACGGGACAGAATGACATCCAGCACACCGCCCACCTCACCGGCAGCAACCATGTTCACAAAAAGCCGGTTAAAACAGCGCGGGTATTTGCCCATCGCCTCGGATAAGGTGGCGCCGCCTTCGATGTCGTCAGCCACATAGCCGATCACCCGCTTAAAGGTGCCCTTTCTCTGCTGCTCTTCCAGGATCCGCAGCGAACGCAGGATCGCAAGACCCGCATCCTGCAGCGTGGACATCTGGCGGGCAAACTGCGTGACCACTTTGATCTTAACCCTGCCGCCGGCGCCGCGGCGTCTTGGACCGGAGGCCTCTTTGGCAACTTTGACTTTCCTGGCGGCGTTCTGGGCCCGCACCTTCGTCGGGAACAGCCCCTTGTTGCGAATCTTACTGATCGCCTCTTTGCTGCTGAGGGCCTCGATCTGCCCCTTGGACTCATTGCCTTTTGCGTCGAGTGCTTGATATTGGAATACCGGCATCGTTCATTCCTCCCAAACAAAAGTTTGGAAATTCTTCAATCTCAATTATACAATTTATAAATTAGCTTATTCTTCTTCCGCTGCGATCGTTTCACGGGCCACCTCGTCGAGTGTCGTAATACCGTCAAAGATCGCTTTCAGTCCGTTTTCACGCAGCGTTTTCATGCCATTGCGGCGGGCGGCTTCACGCAGGACCGCTGTCGAGGCGTGGTTCATGATCAAATCCCGCAGTTCATCGTTGAATGTCATGATCTCATAAAGCCCTATTCGGCCGCGATACCCCGTTTTGTTGCAATTGCTGCAGCCGGCGCCGTAGTAAAACTTCTTATCGCCCACATCTTCCGACCGCAACTCAAGTTCCATCAGCATCTCTTCGGTCGGCTGGTACTCAGCTTTGCAGTTGGTGCAGATCTTACGAACCAGACGCTGAGCCACGATTCCCTCCAGCGTCGCCGTGATCAAAAATGTCTCCAACCCAAGGTCCAGCATACGGGCGATCGTGCTGGGCGCATCGTTGGTGTGCAGGGTTGTAAATACAAGGTGACCGGTCAGCGACGCCTGGATCGCGATCTGGGCCGTTTCAAGGTCACGAATTTCACCCACCATCACAATATCCGGGTCCTGACGCAGAATAGACCGCAGACATTTGGCAAACGTCAGGCCGATGTCCGAGCGAATCTGAACCTGAACCAGCCCATCGATATCATATTCCACCGGGTTTTCCGTGGTGATGATCTTCGTTTCAATATCATTGAGCTCTTTGAGCGCTGAATACAGTGTTGTTGTTTTACCGCAGCCCGTGGGTCCGGTTACCACCACGATCCCATTGGGCTTATGAATGAGTTGGTCCACCATATTCAAGTCATGTTCCTGGAGCCCCAGCATATCCAACTGCAGATTTACCTGTGTTCGGTCCAATACACGCAGCACCACGCTTTCACCGAACATCGTAGGCAGAATGCTGACACGCAGGTCCACGGGATTGCCGCCCATGACCAGTGCGATACGACCATCCTGCGGCAAACGACGCTCTGCAATATCCAGCCCCGCCATAACCTTAATACGACTGCTCAAAGCCATCGCGATATAATTCGGCGGGGATTCCATATCATAAAGAACACCATCAATACGATAGCGCATCTGGTATTTATCTTCAAACGGTTCAAAATGGATGTCCGAGGCCTTGTCACGAATTGCGAGCATCAATACCTGGTTCAGCAATTTGATTACCGTATTCGACTCAGCGGCATCTTTGATTTCATCCAGGTCAATACTCGCATCCCGGCCGGCAAGCTGAGCCAGGTTCGCATCCGACTCGATCTCGCCGATGAGTTCGGACATGCTCTCATCTTCTTCGGCATAGTACCTGTCCAGCAATTCCTTAATACTGTCCTCATCAGAAACCTTCGCAACAACCTTATAGCCCATCAACGTACTTAAGTCGTCTGTCGCCCGGAAATTATCAGGAGAGGCCATCGCCACGGTCAGCTGGTTTCTGGTTTTATCATACTCAACCGGTACGATATTATAAGTCTGGGCCATTTGGGCCGGTATCTGCTCGACAATATCCGAAGCGAGTTCAACACCTTCCAAGTCCACATATTCCATCCCCCGCTGCCCGGCAAGCGCGATACGCAGATCGCTTGGCTTAATAAGACCCTCATCAATGAATATCTGACCCAGTTTGCCGCCTTTTTGCTTCTGGATAACAAGGCATTTATGAACCTTGTCCCGCGTCAGGAGACCCATCTTGATCAGGATACGTCCAAGGGTCCTGTTTTTTAATTCTCTTACCGGAGGTATTTTTGCCATTTTTGCCATTTTACAAGAACTCCTTTGCCCGAATCAAAAATGGGCAAATTCTAATCTTTCCCTATTATATTATAAGCGATATCTGAAAAAAAACAAGTAATTTATAGTATGGACATGTGACATGCAGGACCCCTGCCTTTATTTCGGTAACAAAACATTAAAAAACTATGTTATTTAACTATAAACGAAGAAATGTATATAATGATGATTGGACACTTGCAATGCAGGACTGCTGCAGTATCGAAAATAACAATAATTCATTGTCGATACTTTTAATCAACATCACCCCCAACAACCGGTCCGTATTCATCGCCCAGTTTTTTGCCGCCGGTTAAACCGCCGCCGGCTTTTTTCTGTGCCAGCTTGAGCATTTCATCCGGATTTCTGGCCTTATCCAAAAGCTCCTCGAGTTCGATCAAGTCTTTATCATATAATTCCCAGAGGTGATCATCCAGTAATTGCATCCCCACTTTTTTACCGATCTGAATACTGGATTCGATACGATAGACCTTATTTTCACGGATCAGGTTAGAAATTGCCGGGGTAACGACCATGAATTCATAAGCGGCCACACGACCGCGCGGCTTTCTCGGGCACAGCGTCTGGCTCAGTACCGCGATCATATTCGTACTGAGCTGGACGCGAATCTGTTCCTGCTGGCTGACGGGAAACGCATCGATGATCCGGTTGATGGTTCCCTGGCACCCCGTTGTATGCAGCGTTCCAAATACAAGGTGTCCTGTTTCAGCAGCGCTGATGGCGGCTTCCATCGTTTCCAGATCCCGCAGTTCACCCACAAGAATAACATCCGGGTCCTGACGCAGCGCACGACGCAGGGCTTCCGAAAATGTCGTCACATCCAGACCGACTTCCCGCTGATTGATGATTGACTTTTTATGCTGATGATAATACTCGATCGGCTCTTCGACGGTAATAATGTGTCGATCCAATGTCTCGTTAATGTAGTTGATCATCGAAGCTAAGGTGGTTGTTTTACCACTGCCCGTTGGCCCGGTCACCAGAAACAGCCCTCTCGGCCGTCGACATAAAGCGGCACAGATTGTGGGCAATCCGATCTGCTCAAAACTCAGCAAGGCCGAAGGAATCAAACGCAGAACCATCGCAATGTTTCCTTTTTGCTTGAATACCGCAGTTCTGAACCGCCCCGCATCACCAAAAGCAAAACCATAGTCAGTCCCGCCCGCTTCTTGAAGTTCCTGCTGATTTCGTTCAGGGGTGATACTTTTCATCAGAGCGGTCGTATCCTCAGGCCCAAGAACTTTTGTGTCCAGTGATCGAAGACGACCTGAAATACGCAATACAGGCGGACGCCCCACCGTAAGGTGCAGATCGGAACCGCCCATTTTGATGCATGCTTCCAATAATCGATCAATATTTAAGCTGGCCATGTCTAAATCCTTAAATAAACAGTCTAAATCCTATCCATCCAAAACCAACCCTTCAGCCTGGGCCACGCGTGATACTTCAGCCGGAGTCGTAATTCCCTTAAAGACCTTCTTTTTTCCGTCCTGCAGCAACGAGGCCATTCCGGTTGCCAGGGCCGTTTTCCGCAATTCTCCCGCCGGAGCTCGAGCAAAGGCGAGGTCACGCAATTGATTGTTCATCTCAAGCATTTCAAATATCGCGATTCGGCCTCTGAAACCAGACCCCTGGCAATGGTTACACCCGGCCCCTTTATAAATAGGATGCTTCCTAATATCATCCGGCTTGATATTCAGCAGACGCAGGAAGTGCGGATCCGGCGACTCATCGACAACCCGACACTCCTTGCAAATCGTTCGAACCAGTCGCTGGGCCATGATCGCCTGAATTGAACTGGCTGCCAAGAACGGTTTAACGCCCATATCAATCAAACGGGTGATGGCACTGGGGGCATCGTTCGTATGCAGGGTGCTGAACACCAAGTGACCTGTCAATGCCGCCTGGATCGCGATGTCCGCTACGGTTCCGTCTCGAATTTCACCGACCAGGATGATATTCGGCGCCTGACGCAGCATCGACCGGAGAATCGACTCAAATGTTAAGCCGATGTCCGCCCTGACCTGGCACTGGTTGATACCGGCGATATTATATTCCACCGGATCTTCGGCGGTAATAATTTTTTTATCGGGCCGGTTCAGTTCCTGAAGCGCCGAATACAGTGTTGTCGTTTTACCGGACCCCGTCGGCCCCGTTACCAGGAAAATTCCATTGGGCCGCTTGATGATCTTTGTGAACCGTTCATAATCATCGGAATCAAAGCCAATCGCCTGAATACCAATGTTCACAGATTCCGGACGCAGAATACGGAGTACGGTACTTTCACCGTGATACCCGGGCAGACAGGACACACGAAAGTCAATGTCCTGATTGTCGATCTCGCGTTTGATACGGCCATCCTGCGGCAGCCGGCGTTCCCCGATATCCATCCCGGACAATATTTTAATACGAGCCAACAAGGGGGCCTGCATGTTTTTAGGAATATTATCACGCTCAATACAAACACCGTCGACACGATAACGGATTCGTACGCGATCCGCCATCGGTTCCACATGGATATCACTGGCACGCATCCTGACCGCTTCGTCAATGATCAGGTTTGCCAGCCGAACGATCGGACCATCGTCAGTTTCATCGCCCGTCTCCTGAGCACGCCGGACCTCCGCCTCAATCTCATGGCCCATCGCCCTTAACTCTTCAGCCGTTTGGTCAATACTGCTGCGATATTCATCCGTGCTTTCCTGAACAGCACTTGCGCCTTCGATATATTCGTCGATCTTTGTCGGGCTTGCCAGACAGCATCGCAATTCCATGTTTAAGCGAAAACGAAGCAAATCCTGCGTATCCAGGTCCAGCGGGTCACTGACAATAACTCTTAATTCACCATTATCCTGACTCAGAGGGATGACCTTATGCTTCTTGATGATGTCTTCAGGAACCAGTTTGGTAACATTTTCGGGGATATCGGTTTTATCCAGATCGACAAATTCAAAGCCGAACTGTTTGGCCAATGCCTTAAAAACCTGATCTTCCGTGGCCAATCCGTCGGCAATCAATACTTCGCCGAGACGCTTGTTGATCTTCTTGCCCTTCTTGATAGCTGCAATCAGGTTCTCTTTACCTACATATCCTTTTTTGTAAAGGATTTCACCTAAGCGTCTTTTTGATTTTGACATCAGCACCCACTTTGTTGATATTGAAAAATTACAGCATCTGAATATACCAAATTTATATTATACCAAAAAAAAGACCTTCCGTCAAACCTGCAACCGGCGGCGAATATGATTTAATGCGGCCAACGCTGAACGCAGACGGACCCAATGGCGATTCATTGGCGGAAATCGATGCTCATGCACCGTACAGACACCGTCAACTGACACCGCGATATAGACCAATCCGACGGGTTTGGCATCTGTTCCGCCGCCGGGACCGGCGATTCCCGTTATGGCCGCTGAAACATCAGCGCCGGATTTTCGAGCCGCCTGAATCGCCATCTCGCGTGCAACAGGCTCGCTAACAACCCCAAAATCACTGATTATTTTCTCAGAAATATCTAATTGGCTTATTTTGGCCTCATTGCTGTAGGTCACCCATCCGGCAAGCACATACTGGCTGGCACCGGGAATATCGGTCAGCATTTGAGATAAAAGACCTCCGGTACAAGACTCCGCCATCGCGATCGTCTTGTGCCGGGTTTTCAGCAAATGCCCCACGACATGTGGCAAACTTTGTTCGTCTTCGGCATAAACGAGTTCGCCCAGACGCTCCCGAAGCATGGCCTTGTCTTTATCGATCATTTTACGCGCCGTTTTTTCATCTTCGGCTGTCGCAACAATATGCAGGATGATTTCGCCGGAACCGCATGTGCAATTAATCAATGGATTGCGGCCGCGCTGCATCAGATCGCCCAGTTTTTGCGCAATATCTGACTCGCCCGCCCCGAAACACCGCAGTTTGCCGGACACGACTTTCATCGCCGAAACAGACTGCTCAATAATCGGCAGCACATGATCAGTAAACATTCGTTTCATTTCTGCAGGCACACCGGGCATTACCACAATCTCACAATCGTCTTTGTGTACCCAGAAACCGGGAGCTGTTCCGACCGGATTCTGCAATATCCTCGCTCCTGTGGGAATGCAGGCCTGAGAGCGATTGGTGTCGGCCATTTTCTTGCCGCGCTTCTCAAAGAAGTCATTGATAACACTCAGTAATTCCGGATGAAACACAAGCTCAACGCCTACATATGCCGCGATCGCATCCCTTGTCAGATCATCGTCCGTCGGTCCCAGTCCGCCTGTCACCACTATCAACTCGGCCTGCCGGGATGCATCCTGAATCGCTTTAACGATACGCCCGGTCTGGTCGGGAACCGTCCAGACGCCCGCCGTCGGAATCCCTCTCTCAAATAATCTCCCGGCCAGCCAACAGGCGTTGGTATCAACCGTCTGGCCGCTTAACAACTCATTTCCAATGCTAACAACACATGCTTTTTTCATATCAGACCTTTATCAGGGCCTTGACGACACCGTCTTCATAGCCGGCAACCCGGTCAAACGCCTCCTGAGACTGATCGAACTGATAGGTATGGGTCATCATAAAATCCAGGTCAACTTTTCGGTCGGCGATCAGATCGATCGCTTTTTGAGTACAGTGATTTTGCCTTCGCACATTGATGATCGAGATTTCCTTGCGGCGAATCCTGTCAGGACAAAAGCCGATCCGTTCATCGCGCGGGATCCCAATCAACATCAGCATTCCCCCCGGTTTGAGAATATCAACCGCCTGGTCCACCGTTTCCTGCTGTCCGGCACATTCAAATGCCACATCGACCCCATGCGGCTGCCGCTTTTGGATCTCCTCGACCACATTCTCCGCATCAGGATTGCCCACCCATGCTGTGCCGGCGTTTTTGGCGATCTCGATTCGCTCCGGTATTATTTCGGTCATATAGAGCGTTTCGGCCTGCTGTGCCCGGGCAGCAGCCAGACAACTCAACCCGATCGGCCCGGCCCCGAAGACAACCGCGGTCTGACCACCTCGCAAACGGGATTGCTGGACCGCATAGACGCCTATCGCGAACGGTTCACATAGAACGCCCTGCTGAAGCGTGATTCGATGTTTCGTAGGAAAGCAACACGCGGACGGCATGACAAGATATTCGGCCAGGCATCCGTCTGTCTGGCCGGGACAACCGAGAAATTTGAGTTCGCGACAGGTATGCGGTCGTCCCGCTTTGCACTGGTCGCACTGCCAGCAGGAAATGGCGGGCTCCACCACCACGGGGTCGCCCTTCTTTAGCGTTTTAACGTCCGGGCCAAAGTCAAGCACTGTCGCGGAACATTCATGACCAACCGCATAAGGGTACTGGACGACCTGGCTGCCAATGCGGCCTGTTTCGTAATAATGCACATCGGATCCGCAAACGCCCACATATTCGATCTTCAGCAAAACATCTGTTGGATTGATGATCTCCGGGGCGGGACCCTCGTAAAGATCCATCTTTCGAATTCCTGTCAGCATTTGTGATTTCATGAGAGCAACCGAGCTGCGGCTTTTGCAAAATAGGTGATGATGATATTGGCACCGGCCCGTTTGAAACTCAGCAGCGTTTCCAGCATCGCCTGATCACGGTCGATCAACCCCGCATCTGCGGCGGCATTGAGCATCATGTATTCCCCGGAAACATTATAGGCCGCGATCGGGACCTCAAACGCATCCTGTGCCATGCGGATAATGTCGAGATACGCCAGGGCCGGTTTGACCATCACAATATCAGCCCCCTCTTCAATGTCCAGACGGATTTCGCGGATGGCTTCTTTGCTGTTGCCGGGGTCCATTTGATAACTTTTCCGGTCGCCTTGTGAAGGCATGCTGTGGGCCGCATCCCGAAAAGGGCCATAATATGCCGATGCGTATTTTGCAGAATAGGCCATGATGACAATATCAGTCAATTGCTCATCATCCAGTGTGTTTCGAATGACGCCGACCCGTCCATCCATCATGTCGGAGGGTGCAATAATATCGGCTCCCGCTTTGGCATGCGCGAATGCCATTTTCGCCAAAAGTTCGCAGGTCCTGTCGTTTTCGACTCGACCGTTTTCAATCACGCCGCAATGGCCGTGGTCCGTATAGGCACACAAGCAGACATCCGTGGCAACCACCAACTCCGGCACCGTCTCTTTGATGCGTTTGATCGACTCGGCAACAGCGCTGTTTGAGGCCCATGCCTCGGAACCGGACGCGTCCTTCTTCTCCGGAATACCAAACAAAAGAACCGCGGGGATACCCCGTTCGGCGATTTCTTTGGCCTCCTTCGCAGCATTTTCAGGAGACAGATGGAAACAGTCGGCCATTGAGGGGATGGGATTTTTGATATTGCTGCCCGGGCAGACAAAAAGCGGACACATCAGGTCATCCCTGCTCAAGGTGGTCCGGGCAACCAACCGCCGCATTGAAGGGGTTATGCGAAGTCTTCTAAGCCGCGTTTGTGGGTAGGCCATTGCTCGATCTCCATCATAAATAAAGAATCATGGCTGGTATAATGGTCATTTTTTTGACCTCATTAAGCAGTCTTTTGCAGATATTTTCATTCCGATGGTTATATTTAAACCCGTATTCTTTCAAATGCAAGCAAAACGTTTAGAGCATTTTTGGCTGGATGCAACGGGTGCGTCTTTTTAAGCGGATGGTGTTATTCTGCCTTTATCAGGACATCTACGTGTTGAACTCCCCATACTAAAGCCGCCTGGTGCGTATGAAAGAACAGATCCAGGCGATTGCCTTTAATGGCTCCGCCGCGGTCCATCACCTGAACCGGTCGATCTGAATTATATCCCGGGATTACCATCTCTGTTCCAAACGGGTAGGATTTACTTGCCGCAACAAATGTATCTCCCGGCTGAATACGGTGGTTGTTCGCTGTAATACCGTCTGAATAGGCCCCACAGCATTTGCTGCACGGGCAATATCCTGTTACCCGCATTCGCACCACTCGCCAAGACCCGTCCGTCTCGAAGTTGGTATGAGCGGGAGCAGCATCCTGCGCAGACGATGCAGTTGTCGGCTCTTCGGCCACTGTCTCGTGCTGAGTTTTCGGTTCCGGCGCAACCCCGTTTTCAGGCGGGTTCGTCGGAAGCGTCGTTTGAAGGGGAACGATGCTTCCGGCCGCGAAGACTATTTCAGGAAAGACGATGCACGCCAATATCACGCCCGCTGCAACAAAACCTGTGACAAGACAAATCGATCGTTTTTTGCCGCCGTATGAAATGGTCGGTTCTTTTAACATAACAGATCCCTTTCCAATTTCAATGGCTCACGCAGAGTCCTTGTTTCTGCACTGCGAGCCGCTTCTTTTGTACTCAATGGGAAAGGCAATCCGTAGCCATTTCACCCCCCGATAAACAGAAGCATAAGTGTCGCTTCCATTTATGACATCATCATACTAAATAAGAATGAAAAAGTCAAGTCTTTTCTGATAATTTGAGCCAATTCAGGGGCGATAATAACACCTCTTTCAACGCATACAATTCGGCTTTTTAAAAAATTTTGTGTCTGAACAGAACTGTGGGATCCGAAAACACAGTCCCTTTAAAAAGTGTCGCTGTTTGAACGAAAAACTCAGAAATGCCCCCCCGGAAACAAACCATGTAAAACGAGCCGCGGGCGTCCCTGCCCACGACTCCTGCGATACCTTTATAAGTGCATGTACTGACAGCGCAGAACCGGCGCACAAAACATGTGCCCATGGGCTTAGTGATTACTCCTTTAATCGATATGTTCACCACCTCACACTTCAGACGCGATTATATCATCTTATCAGAAGGGTGCAAATGTTTTTTTGAGTTTTTGGGCTTACTTTTTTCGTTTTCGGCCTTTACCGCGGCTGATCAGAAAGACGATAACCGCCGTAACTATAACGATAACAAGTACTTCATTGGAACCCAATAAAACTGCTGTCATAACAGCCCTTCTAAAAAAAATGTGGATATAAAAAAATGATCAACCTTCGACATCCCCTGAAGCTTCGTCTTCGACACCCTCCTTGCTCTTCAGATTAACCGGAAGATTCAGTGAAAATGTCGAACCCTCTCCCTGAACACTTTCCAAATGAATCGAAGCGGCAAGAAGATCCGCCAACTGTTTACAAATGGCCAGGCCCAAACCGGTCCCTTCGCCCTTGCGCGTAATGGAGCCATCCAGTTGATGAAACTTATCAAATATCTTTTCCTGGTTTTCTTTTGAAATGCCCGGGCCTGTATCCGTAATCGAAATGCGAACCGTTGTATCGTCCCGCATCACAGCCGCAATCTGGATCCGTCCATGCTCCGGTGTGAATTTTATCGCATTACTCAGCAGGTTATATAAAATCTGCTGCACTTTTCGAGAGTCCGTATCAACCACGGGAATATCGTCCGCAACATCAAGGCGAACCTTAATCGTTTTCTGTTCTGTTAACGGAGAAAAGAATGCTATCAATCCCTCCAGGAGCCGGGGAACACTCGTCTTTTCAATATAAATCTCCATCTTTGCCGATTCGGCTTTGGCCAGGTCGAGCAGATCGTTTATCATATTCAGAAGTGATCGTCCGCTCGAAATAATATTTTCGGCCCATCGTTTCGACTTTTCTATATCTGACGCGGGTTTTTCCCGAAACAGTTCAGCAAAACCCAAAATGGCATTCAGCGGGGTGCGGAATTCATGCGACATATTCGCCAGAAACTCGCTCTTCACTTTATTCGCCTTAAACAGTTCAATATTCTTTTCTGAAAGCTGTGATATCTTTGCATCCAATCGCTTGTTGGCCTGCTCCAGTTTATGCTGAGATTCCATGAGGTTATCCAGCATGTGATTAAACGCCTCAGAAAGCCGCTCATATTCATCCCCGGTTTTGATCGAGCTTCGAATATCATAATTGCCGTCGGCAATGTTATTGACCTGTGCACGCAATTGTCGAATGGGCCTCAGGATCACACGCTGTACAATTGTATAGAACGACACCATTGCTCCCGTCGCCGCCAGCAACCCCGCGATCACAACCCAAAACCGATTCATAAACAGCGCCCACGCCAATCCCTGGGCGGGCGTTTTAGCAATTAATAAACCAATTTCCTCATTTTTATCGAAAGCCGGCGGCAATGCCTCACCTGTATGACAACGGAGGCAGCTTTCCTCTGCCTGCACAAGACGTATGTAACGGTTCCATTCTCCCGTTTTTTTACCATATTCCGTCCACGCCTGATCGCTGACAGATGTGTCTTTTCTTATGATTTTCAACTTTTCCTTTTCAGCGTCGGAGAGTGTATCAACGGTATGGCTTAATCCTTTGTCGAAACGTATCCATTGCACCAGGTGGTCTGCTTTGTCAAGCATGGTGCCGCTCTCTGACAATCTGGGCCGGGCTTCTGCCTCTGAGGTTTTCAGCTGGAAATGATTCTCGTAAACCGCATGATTGATCGAACGGCCTGCATCCAATGCCGTCTTTTCGGTCAGTTTGTTCATCCAGAAATAGGGAATCAGAAGAGCCAGGATTAAACTGAAGAGCACCGCCCCTCCAAATTGAAGACGGCATTTTTCCGCAAGTGAAAGGGGCTTGCGATAAATCCTTTCTTTTACACGCTGATAATATCCCTTCAGTCTGTGCAGCATTCAAACTCCTTGCATGTTCAACGGCAAACGGTATCCGAACAATGCTGGCTAACGTCGGACTTACTCGCCGCCTTCGATCTGATGCAGATGTTTTTGGACGCGTAAATTCAGTTCATCAAGCTGCGCGGGATCGACATCAGAAGGTGCATCGGTCATCAGACACTGACCCCGTTGTGTCTTGGGGAACGCGATCACGTCGCGAATATTCTCCGTACCGGTCAGCAGCATGACCAGACGGTCCAGACCAAACGCAATGCCGCCGTGAGGCGGTGCACCATACTCCAGCGCCTTCAGGAAAAATCCAAACCGGTCCTCGGCCTGCTCCTTTGAAATATTCAATAACTCAAAAATTTTCGCCTGCACCTGCGGATTATGAATACGAACCGAACCGCCGCCGACTTCGGAGCCGTTGACCACCAGGTCGTAGGCCTGTGAGCGGATATTGCCGGGATCCGTTTCCAGTTTGTGCATGTCCTCTTCAACCGGGCAGGTAAACGGATGGTGCAGCGAATCAAATCGTTTGTTGTCCTCGTTCCATTCCATCAAGGGGAAATCGACCACCCATACGAATTTGTAATCGTTCGGATCGAACAGTTCAAGCTCCCGACCCAATCGAACACGCAGCGGCGCCAGCGCTTTATTGACAGTTTCGGCCTTGTCAGCCACGAACAGCAGCAGATCGCCCTCATTCGCGCCAAACCGTTCGACTAACTGAGCCAACTGCTCATCCGTAAAGAATTTGGCAATGCTGCTTTTCGGAACAACATTGCCCTGTTCGTTCTTTTCGACCTTCATCCACGCCAATCCCCTGGCACCGTACTCACCGACAAAGCCGGTCAGCGTCTTTTCGATGTCACTGCGGGAATATTTTGCCCCGCCTGGAGCACACAGCCCCTTAACAATGCCGCCTTTTTCAACAGTCGAGGTAAACACCTTAAATGTAGATTCTTTGGCGATATCGGAAATATCCTTAAGTTTCATGTCAAACCGGATATCCGGACGGTCAATACCGTACTCATCAATCGCTTGCTGATACGGCATCTGCGGTACCGGATTGGGGACATCGACATCGAGGATTTCCTTGAAGATGCGGCGGATCACGCCTTCGTTCATGCTCATCACATCATCTTCGTCCACGAAGCTCATTTCCACATCGATCTGCGTAAACTCTGCCTGACGATCCGCACGCGGGTCCTCATCGCGGAAGCATCGCACGATCTGGAAATAGCGATCGGTGTTGGCCACCATCAAGATCTGCTTGAACAACTGCGGCGACTGAGGCAGCGCGTAAAATTCGCCCTGACATAACCGGCTGGGCACGAGAAAATCACGAGCGCCTTCCGGGGTACTTTTGCCCAGCATGGGCGTTTCGACTTCCCAGAATCCGTTCTCGTCATAATAATCCCGTACGATCTTTGTCACCCGATGCCGGATGGACAGTTTATCGAGCATGGCCGGACGACGCAGGTCGATATAACGATACTGCAAACGCAGTTCTTCGTTGACCTGATCGGCGGCGTCAATCTCGAACGGCGGGGTCTTGGCAGTGTTGAGTACTTGCAGTTCTGCCACAAGCACCTCGATCTGACCCGTCGCCAGCTTGGGATTTTCCAGCCCTTCGCCGCGGGGACGGACGATGCCTTTGGCGGCAATGACCCACTCACACCGCAGATCACGGGCGATTTTATGACATTCGGTATTTGCTTCCGGGTCAAAAACAAGCTGCACCAGCCCGTTTCGGTCCCGCAGATCAATAAATACCAGATTCCCGTGGTCCCGGTATGAATTCACCCAGCCGGATAAAACCACGGTCTGCGTATCCTGTTCCAATCTCAATTCGCCGCAATGATGGGTACGTTTTAGCATATAAATGGCTCTCTTTTCACAAAAGTTCCGATTTTCAAAGGGCTTAACATACCCCAAAGCCCCCTTTAAGTCAATGACAATTCCGTTTCGCCAATTCGCCATTTCGACCCAAATGCGCAGGTTTGCAGGTAAAGGGGTCTAATATTCAACCCCGCCGGGGTTGGAACGGGTGGGGTGATTTGTCACCCCGGATTCCACTTCGTTTCATCCGGGGCTACCCTTGTTCAAGCCCTGCGGGCTTTTCGACCAACAGGCGTTACTAATTAAACTAAAGGGGGCCCAAAGACCGGGGTTGTAAAAAACAGAAAATTCCACAAGCCCAACCCGATATTTCCTTGACCTTTTTTATCCAATATGGTAAAAAGGATAATCAAGGGAACGGAAAGATTGTTTAACTACTGTAGAAGTAATTTTTCTTGTGAGAGGGTATTCGCATGAATAGAGGCGTTCTTTTATTTATTATCATTCTTGTTTCCGCCATAAACCTTACATCTTCGGCCACGGCCGCGGCATTGGATATGAATCCCCCGTCATGGCGAGGGGAACCTTATACGACAAGCCAGCAGTGGGAATTATTGACAGACGACCCACAGCCCTATGCGGATGCGTGGGATAATCCTTTCGGCCCGATGCAGGTGGAGGTGCTTCCGGCGAATACTGTTCCCTATTATGACTTCTTCAACTCAGCCTGGAAATGGGAGAATCTGGGCCTCACCCCCGAAGCACATACCATGATGCAAATCGGAACGCGGCCCAACTGGCCGGATTCAGCGACGGACAAAGAAGCATGGGTACAAATTACATGGGGTGTAGATTTTCATGGTGCCGCCCCGCCGTACGACCGAGCCGACATGCTCTATGTGTCCGGCTTTGACGGGATCGACGGAATATTTCCAACACCTGCTATCGACGCTCAAGTACTTGGTGTTGAGGTTGACCCTTTTGGTAACGCTATCGAATGGTACCATACGACGTTCCGAGTTCCTTTTGTGACCGCTTATATTGAATATGACGAATACGGAAACGCTTGGACAGTTGAGGAGGATGCACCATGGAGTGATCTTTTTGTATTTCCCTTCGCTCCTTTTACGAGCGAACCACTAACCAGTAGCTATGACATTTACATTTCTGAAGTCGGGCTCGATACGATTTGTGTTCCCGAACCGGCAACGGTCATGCTGCTGGCACTGGGCGGATTGGCCCTGCGGCGGAAACAACAGCGTGGAAGCGCAAGCTTCCCGATTGCGTCTGCGTAATAATGTTACCGTTTTATCAGGCGACTCGCGCCGCTGTGCTTTTGCCAATTGTGCTGTCAATCATCACTGCACGCCCACCAGCCAGTTTTGGGCCATCCGGCCCAGGTCGGTCATGTCCACATCGCCGGCCGCCTATGAGCGAGCCGGACGCAGCATGGCCCAACAGCACGCCGACTTCTACGGCGGCGTGTGGGAGGTCTTTATGCCCACCACCCACAACGCAATGTCCAAACAAAGCAGCGACCTGGGCGGCATCAAACCGCCGGACCTGACCCGAACTGCGCAAACGGTATAAAACATCGTAATCATTGTTTTTTAGGATCAACGATATTCAGTTCCTGCCTTAATTCCTTGATGTCGAGCTGCCGGAAAAACTTCAGGATATTCTCCTGGCTCCCAAAGTCATACGGCTCCTGCGATATCTGCTCTATCGCTTCCTCAATTTCCCAACCCTGGACGATAATGCGGTAGCAGGCCGTCATGATCCCGGTCCGGTCGATCCCGTTTTTACAATGGATGAGGACGGGCCAGTTGTCCGGCGCTGCCATAATCTCTAAAAAATGCTTAATCTGTCCGCGATCGGGAAAACATGTTTCCATCGGCAAACTGATATTATTCAGACCGTCTGTTTGCGGCCGGTCCTGATTGTCCTGTGCGGGCTCAAGATCAACGATGGTTTTGATTTTCATTTGGACAAGCTCTTTCAAGCCCTGATCGTTCGGTCTGCTGCTGCGGTATAAAATCTCCGAAACCTGAAATAGATCGGAACAGTTTTTCTTATCAAGCTTTTTAAGCTTTGCAAAGGGAATTTCTTCAGTGTCCGGCAGAAATTCCGCCTGGACGCCAAAGTCCTGTTCCGGCCGCAGTGAAATATTCCGTATGACGGCTTTTTGAAAAGGACGATATTGAAAATGAAACTCCTGGACATCATCAAGGGAAACCGTTCGTTGATCCGGGAAGGAATTCCAGCATCGATAAGTCGTTTCATTTCGTCGAATCGGCCATGCAAATCCTTCTTGGCCACGTTCAGAAAAGTGGATATGTTTTTTGTACGGCGTAATCATCTCCATGCGTGTGCTGTAGGTGCGCCATGTATCTGATCGAATGCATGATATCTCAAACGGCTCTCTTTCGTTTTTTGTATCTTCAAGGGCTTTGGGCGGCAGAATTTTGACATACCGGTTTTCAAAGGTGGTCTCCACATTACCGTCGGCCGTTGCCAGCACGGTCGTCCACGGGCCGTTCGCGATACCGAGAGAGAGCTCTGCTGTTTGCGGATCACCTTCGAAAGCAGCCCCTTCCATCGAAAGCCTGTGGTGATGCAATGTGTTGCCGAATTCATCTTCGACGGACCCGCTCCCGCTGCCCTGGTTCTTTTTGAAACCCCATCGGTAAGCGGTACCGTGTCCCTTTTGGTTACTGCATTGAATAATAAGAAACTCATAGGACTTTCGACCAGAGCGGCTGGATCCAAATAATGGTGTCTTGCATATGTAAGGCTGCCGGGGATACGGCGTCCCATCTGGACGGAACCAGGTGTCCGGGCCCGAGGGGGATGGGCTCACCGCCGCAATCTCATAATAACTCCCATCGGGAAAGTGAACGATTGCGGGGTTTGGTTTATGCTCTGTTCGTCGAGGAGAGCGGGTGAGGATCTTATACTCTAACACAACTTTTGTATGGTCTGTATCAGCAATTCTTAAGACACCCGCCGTTCCGTCATAAAAACGAAACAGCAGGATTTCTGTATTGCGGTCGGGGGGAATATCCCATTGGTAGTTGGACGTTTTTCGCCAAATACCCAGCGGAAAGTTGGAAGCATCCTTTTCCCTCCAGAAATCGCGTATTGGGTTTTGGTTTTTGTCTGTCGGTGCAAACATAATGTCCATGTTGGACACACATAATTGGGGTCCGAAACGCCAGGGGCGACGCTTATCGAAGAATTGTCTCCATCGGCTTTGCCTCTGGCTTTTTGTCTCCATCCGAAAGAGCCACAAACAGGGGCTGCCGGTTTCCCACATCTCGCCGAGCGGAATGATCTTTCCGGTATCCATATTCAATACCAGCATTTGGTTATAAGACTGTTCCTGGGTGATTTCAACTGTGACTGTGCTGCGCGCTTTGAGCGGTTCAGGTTCTTCGGATGCGAACAAGTTGCCCCAAAAGCCGGATACCGATACCGCCAGTCCTATGAAAATGTTGAGCTTCTTCATTTTGGATTTCCCCTTATCTGTTGTTTTGAGTTTTTATTATGCCATACCAATTCCAATTTTACAATCCATATAAACGCCTCACATTCTAAGACACATTTTCCGTCAATCTGTTACATTTATTTTCAAAATTTACAGGTTTTTTGTATAAACCTGCAAGAAAACCGCCTCGGAAAAGGGAAATCTTGAAATGTCCAAACAAAGCAGCGACCTGGGCGGCATCAAACCGCCGGACCTGACCCGAACTGCGCAAACGGTATAAAACGGAGCCGCG
>JBDLJN010000038.1:0-18627 GCA_039714335.1 Planctomycetota bacterium | reverse complement strand
TGAGAGCGAATCCGGGATCAATTGGCAATTTACAACGGCCGATGCCAGAGTGAAACTGAGGAAACTGTACCCAGTGATTTAGCTGGGACAAAGTACTAGATCCAATCCGGCCCCAAAATAAGCTAAATATCGAAAAGGATGTCGCGATCAATGTTGATAATTGTATACGCTACCGCCCTATTGAGAAAAAATTGATTATTTCTTACCGTTTTCAAAAAAAAATGTAACAAAGACGACACGAGATACATTATAATAATAGTATTATATAAGTAGTATCATATGGGCCGGAGTATGAGTACAGCCACAAGAAGGCATTATATCTTTCATAAACTTTATTTTATGGAATCATTTGAAGATGAAATTTCGAAGTACAATTTGGGGGGTTATATTGCTTCAATGCGCTGTGTATGCGCAATTTTCCAGCAACTGCCCCCCGTTCTCCGACCCAAACAACTATGTCGATGATCCCAATGCATTAGATAATGGGCTTTTCGAATGCGGCGATCCTAACCTTACAGAATTCGACTTTATACCTCCGATTTACTGGGAACGTATCCCTCATCCCGAGAGCAACAATCAAGATGATTGCTATGCAGCACTGCATTTCAACTTTCAATCTGAAGGGGCAAGATGGGGAATCATGAATCCATTTGAGGGCGATACTTTTGCCTTGCTGTCAACAGGCGGCTTTGGAAATATCAACGACAATACTATAAAAGGCTCCAAGGTATCTCAGGAAATTTCTCTGTATTCCGGAGATACAATACTGGGTGCTTATTTTTTTGGAACCAATGATTACAGGCCCTATAATGATTTTGCATCCATCTACTTAGAACCTGTAGATCCTAGTATCGAACCTAATGAGCCAATTATCCTCACCTACTGCGACGTTGACATGGTTGGCAGCTATCAGTCCACTCTTATGCTTGAATCTGACGGGTGGATACGTTTTTCACACATCATTGAACCCAATCAGGTCGGCTCCTATTATCTCCAGTGCGAAGTTGTCGATAAAACCGATTTAAGAATTAACTCCTATTTGGCAATCGATGGCCTGCGGATATGCCGCGGCGGGAAACCTATCAGTGATCTCAACGACGACTGTGATGTTAACCTGGCTGATTATTCCATCCTTTCAGAGGCATGGCTTTCGTTCTGTCCAGACCCTCCCTTTTATGACCCTAATTTGTATGATCCAAACGATTACCCGCCTATCGCCGATCCCAATATTCCATGTCAATTAGCAGATCTCGACAACAGTTGGTTCGTGGACCCCAATGATCTTGTAATCATGTCCGATGAGTGGCTCTATACCGCTTCCGACCCCAACAACCTATAAGACCTTCCGCACAACCGCCTGCGTTTATTTATCAGGGCAAATTAAATCTTATATATCCGGTTATTTCGATTGACAGGGTTCACAACACCGGATATTATGGATAATGGAAGATTTGCAATATAGGTGTTTTTGCTCTGAATTATTGGCATGTTAAAGTACGGAGGCTGACAATGTACTTCGAAAACCGCAAGCACAGGCACTCATGGCAATTCAAATGGCACGCTCTTTTCGCATTCATTATGCTTTTGGCTGTGTGCTTTTTATTAGCCGGTATCGTTTTGGGTGGAACATCGTCGCCGCCTAAAGAAATTGGACACACCTTCATCTCAACAGGGCGTATCTTGCTTTGGTGCGCCGGCGTCTACGCCGTGTTTGCAGCGCTGCTCTTATTCCATGAGATCGTACACACCTTAAAGAAAAACGGCGAAAAACTCGACAACGCCGTAGAAACAGTGTCCCGACAGAATAATCTTCTTCTCCAGGTTTCTCAGGCCGCCCGGCTCAGTGATACGGCGAAGGAAATTGTCTTTCGTGATTCTGAGCAACTTGAATTGGGCGAGGCCGCTTTAACCAAACTGCACCAGCATGATTTTGAGGTTGCAGAAGCAATGATCGCCGCAATGGCCAAGCACCCCAAATACGCAGAACTCGCCAACCGCTTAAAACGTATGTCGGAAAAATATCACAGCGCAACTGAAGATGGACGGGTAAACCAGATCATTACTCACATTGAAAATCTGTTTGACCAAAAGCTGTGGATGCAGGCAACCACTCAGATTGAAAATCTTATCAAGATGTTCCCATACTCTGACAAAGCCAAAACAATGCCCATGCATCTGCGAGAACGAAAAGACCGTCAAAAGCGGCAGTTACTGGCAGAGTGGGATACTGCGGTACGGGAGAAAAATACCGATCGCGGCCTTGAAATTCTCAAAGAACTGGATCTGTATCTGACGCCTGCCGAAGCGCTTGCACTCCAGGAGTCGGCCAGTACCGTCTTCAAAACCAAACTGCACAATCTTGGAGTAGAGTTTTCAGTGGCAGTCACTGAGCAGAACTGGAAAAAAGCTCTTGAAACCGGTCGTGATATTGTTCAGAACTTCCCAAACAGTCGAATGGCCGCTGAAATTCGAAGCAAGCTGGATATTTTATTGGAACGTGCCAAAAAAACATCGTCTTGAGCAATCTTATCGTCCTCCAACAGGTATGTGCACTAAGTCGATTGTGGTCATTGGCCCACAGGGTTCAGATATTTTGAAAAGAAAATCAAACACTATTGACTTGGAAAAACTGGGCAAGGATCAATTGCTTCAAGTACGTATCAAAGACTTGGGACTTCAGATTCCCGGATCTTCGCTGGAACCAATGATACAGCGTCTTTATCAGGAGTTGGAAGCAAATGGCATCGACTTTCGCCCTCCCTGCTATCTCGCCGACGAATGGCTTTGCCCCGATAAGGATCCCATTGTCGGCATTCCATTCTGCCTGGCCCATTCGCGGCTAAAATCTCTTGAGGTCGAAATGATGTACGAAGCCGAAGGTGACACTCCGGCAAGCTGTATGAAACTGCTTCGCCATGAATGCGGGCATGCGATCAATTATGCCTACAAGCTGTATACACGCACACGCTGGCGCGAATTATTCGGCTGTTTTTCAACACGATACTCTGACAACTATCGCTATCAACCTTATTCAAGGCGATTTGTCATTCATCTCGATGATCATTATGCACAGGCTCATCCGGACGAGGATTTTGCTGAAACTTTTGCAATCTGGCTAACACCGAGAAGTCAATGGCGAGAAAAATACGCCAAATGGCCTGCGCTTCGAAAACTCGTCTATGTCGACTCGCTTATGAGAAAACTGGGACACCGGCAACCGGTCATCGCGGCTCACCCCACTCCCCCCTGGGCAGCCCGTCGGATGCGGTCTACCCTTGCTTCTTATTATGAACGAAAGCGAAATCAATTAGGCAGGGATTTTATGGGCTATTATGATGACAGCTTGAAAATTGTTTTTTCAACAGATCCCAAAACCGACAAATATGTTAAGGCGGCTAAAATACTGCGAAAATATAAGCGCGTGATTATTAATCATCTTGCAAAATGGACCGGGCATCGAAAATTTGATCTCCATAAATTGATCGGCCGGATCATCGTGCGTTGCGAAGCACTTGGGCTTTACGCAACAGATGATCCTCGAGAGGTTATTGGGATTACCACGTTATTAGCGACTATCGCCTCTGGAACCGGCCGAAGAAGTTTACAAGGGAGAATATGAGAAAATCATTGAAAGTTACGGTCTTAGTTGATGCCTCTACGGTCCCTGCCGAAGATCCTGAGTTCCGGTCTCCAGAGGGAAAGACGACCACTGAATATCATGTTGTTGAGGCACTGCGGGCGTTGAAACATCAGGTCTCGGTCATCGGTGTCTTTGACAATCTCGAAGCAATCATTCGGGATTTAAAGGAGATTCAGCCCGATGTGGTTTTTAACCTGACCGAACAGTATTACGGCGAACGCCTGTGGGACAAAAATATTGCAGGCGTGCTGGAATTACTGCAGATTCCTTATACCGGAACAGGAACGATCGGGCTTATGCTGTGCCGCGACAAGCGACTGGGCAAGCAGCTTCTGGGCCTGCATCGAATTCGTGTCCCGGACTTCATCTCACTTCCATGGAATCACAAAATTCGTATTCCGAAGAAAATTCATTACCCACTGGTGGTAAAGCCGGCACTTGCAGACGGCTCCGAAGGCATTTCGAACGCTTCATTGGTTTCAACAGCAGACGCCCTGAAAGAACGAGCCGATTTTATCCATGAACGATGGCAGCAGGATGTGATTGCAGAAGAATATATCGAGGGGCGGGAATTGTACGTCACCGTCCTGGGCAATAAACGACTCACTGTTTTTCCGGCCAGGGAATGTCTATATGATTTTGACAGCGAGGAAGGCCCGAGTCTGGCCACCTACCGTGTCAAATGGAACGATAAATACCGCCAGCGCTGGGGGATCCATTTCGGTTTTGCCGAATTAGATGACGAAACAGAAAAGCGTATCGCTCGAATTTGTAAAAGGGTTTTCAGAATCCTCCATCTCCGTGATTATGCCCGGGTCGATTTGCGGCTTCATCCGAACGGGAAAATATATATTCTCGAGGCAAATCCGAATCCGGACCTGGCATATGGCGAGGAAGTAGCTGAGTCCGCTGAAAAAGGCGGTTGCTCATATGAAAAACTCATCGCTCAAATCATCAAACAGACGCTGAAAAGAAAGACCTAGCATCTGCAATAAACGGATCCGGTCAACTCACGTTGCACATCAAAATCTTTGCATTTTGGTAGAAAATCTTAGTAAGCAATTCTTCGGGAAGGCCCAGTTTTGAAAGGGCTTCTATTTCAACTGATTGGTCTGTCCATGGCGAATCCGTTCCGAACAGGATATAATCTGACGGATGAGCCAGCAGCATACGCTTAAGTTGTTTATGATTAAGATATTTAAGCGAAAAAGAAGTCTCCATATGAACAGGTTTGCCGATCAGCAGTTCCTCGACTTCATCCCATTGTTGCCAACCTCCTAAATGAGTTGTTATCAGCTTCAAATCCGGGAATTTATCGATCACTGTTGAAATCTGCCGCGGCGAAGCCCTGTCAACCCATTCAAATGCGAAATCATAGCCCGTATGCATGGTCAGCAGCAACCCTTCAGCCTGAATCGCCTCAAACAGTGGGTACAAATGCGGATCGTCGAGGTAGAAATCCTGATAGTACGGGTGCATTTTAACACCCTTTAAACCGGATTGCGCGATCTGATGAATATGCTCAACGCCTGCGGGATCCTGCGGATGTATCGACGCAAGCGGAATAATGCGATCTGAAGCGATTTGTTGAGACCACTGAAAAATCGGCCCAAACTGCGACGGTTTAGTAGCTATACTGCAAAGAACACTTGACTCAATGCCGTTGGCATCCATTGAGGCAACAAGCGAAGACACCCTCCCGTCCAGAAACGAACAAACATCATCCGCTTCCGAAAGCAGCTGCGCTATTGCATGCTCAGCCAAAGCATCCGGAAATGCGTGCGTATGAAAATCAATAATCCTGTTTGGCATTCGAGGTCACGCGTTTAAAACACATCGACTCAATATGAAGCACTGCTCAACCTCATTTACCTCGATCAATTCAAAAAAAGCCCGGTTCGTTCACCGGGCCTTTGAATCACAGAACAAACAACTTAGCAGGGTTTAACCTCTGTTGCTTCCAGTCCTTTTTTGCCCTGCGCGGCTTCAAATTCGACTTTCTGACCATCCTGCAATGTACGAAAGCCCTCCGTTACGATGTTGGAGTGATGCACAAACAAATCATCTCCGCCCTCTTCCGGAATAATGAAACCGAATCCTTTTTTCTCGTCAAACCACTTAACCGTACCAACTGCCATAAAACTACTCCTGGGGCGAACAGCCCAACAAAAAACTTAATTCCCCTCACAATTCAACCAGAGTCAGCCCGAGAGGAAGAAGGCGACTCCTTATTACTTAGGGTAAATTAGAACTTTTTCATCTCGAAAAGGCAAATAATTTTTGTATTTTTTTTGCTTTTTACCATTTTTTCTATCTTTAGAGGACTTTTTTTACTAATCGCCAGCGAATTATTCTGTTTCAGGGCGTCCGGAACGAAGCTGCTTTGTTTTTGAGCGCTTCTTTTTTTCCTGTAATCGTTTCTCTATCGTCCTTTTTGGGACTCGCGTTTTCTTTCTTCTCCGTTTTGGTTTCAGCGCAGCGGCAATCAACTCGGCCATCCGCCGCAATGCCGCATCTCGATTCGCTATCTGGGACCGGTATTGCTGACTTGAAACCTGAAGAACGCCCTGCTTATCCATTCGGTTTTTCAGAACAGTGGACAGGATTTGTTTTTGAGTATCGGAAAAACACGGGCACCGGCAGATATCAAGAAAAATACTGACCCGTGTGTTGAGTTTATTAACATGCTGGCCGCCGGGACCGGAACTGCGGGAATAAGAGATATTAAAACAGTCAGACGGAACACTGATTTTCGAATTGATATAAAGATCTTCCATGATAGAAATATCGCTCGGACAAATTAGAGTACGATACGATACCCTTTGCCGTGTACTGTTTTGATGATTTTCCGCGCGTTACCGAGTTTTTTACGCATCGCCGCGACATGCACATCGACAATTCGTTCATTGTCGCTTTGCTCGGTCGCTCCCAATTGGCCCCGCAGTTGCTCGCGAGAAAGAATATCCCCTCCCGCTTTCAACAGGGACAAAAGGATATTGAACTCCGCAGGCGTCAGATCAACCGGGGTGCCTTCAGCAAAAACCTGTCGCCGAGAAGGAAACACGCGTACCGGACCGGCCTGCAGGATTTCCTTAATCTCCGGCGAAGCGGGATAAGCCCGGCGAAGCAGCGCATCGATTCTTGCCAAGAGTACTTTTGTGCTGAACGGCTTGGTGATGTAATCATCGGCGCCGACACTTAGGCCCACGATGATATCCGTTTCGCCGTCCTTAGCTGTCAATAGAATAATGGGGATATGTGATGTTTCGGCTTCATGCTTGAGCTTGGTGGTTATCTTGATGCCGGAAACATCGCCGAGGATGATATCAAGAAGGATCAAGTCCGGCTTTTCGGTCGCAATCATTGCCAAGGCCTCGGAGCCACTGGCGGCTGTCCGGACACTGTATCCCTCCTGACTCAGCGCCATATCCAGCAACTCAAGCAGATCCTTCTGGTCATCGACAACTAAAATCTTTGCATTCATTCAAACAACACCGAATAATTCTCATATGACGGGCTTTTTATCGGGACACGGACACCATTGCCATTACAAATTCATCGGTTTTTAGGCAGATCAACTGTAATAAAATCCCGTTGACAGCCCTGAATTAGAAGCTATGCATTCAACTTTTTATTCAGTATCTGCGAAACAATTTTGGGATTTGCCTGCCCCTTACTTTTTTGCATCACCTGTCCCATCAGGAATCCGGTCGATTTTTTTGCTTTTTTCGGGTTATTTTTCGCATCCTCGACGGCTTTTGGATTTTCGGCGATGACCTGATCGACCAGCGCTTCGATCTCACCGGAATCACTTTTTTGGATCAGGTTCTTTTCCTCAGCGATCTTCTTCGGATCTCCGCCGGACTCTGCCATGATCTCGAAAATCGTTGTCGCGGCGGATGCACTAATATCACCCGTATCGGTCATCTTTGCCAGATCAGCCAGCGATTCGACCGTAATTTCTAACTGATCAACCGCAACGCCCTTTTCATTGGCCAACTTCAAGCCGGTCTGTGTCAGCAGGTTGCAGACGCGCTTGGCCTTGGCTCCGAGTTGGACGGTCTTATCAAAAAGCTCTGCCGTCGTACGGTCAGATGTCAACACGCCCGCATCGTAATCGCTTAAGTCGTAGTCAGCAACAAAACGCTGCTGCATCTGAAATGGCAATTCGCAAAGTCTGGACTTAATTTCGCCGAGCCATTCATTGTCCACCTGTACCGGCACCAGATCCGGGTCGGGAAAATAGCGGTAGTCGTGTGATTCCTCTTTTTCCCGCTGCAGTACAGTCATCTGGTTGTCATCATCCCAGCCATAGGTTCTCTTGTTGCCCATTTGCAGCGTCTTGCCGGTATCGAGAAACTCCTGATACTGCCGGCGAGCCTCATAAGCAATGCTCCGTTCGATCGCACGAAAGCTGTTGAGATTCTTGACCTCACTGATCGGCGTCTTAAAGACCTCGCCGTCACGGGTAATATGCAGATTCACATTCGGCTCAAACCGCATGTGCCCTTTTTGCATATCTGCCTCGGAAACGCCGAGATAGCGGACGATCCGCTGGAGTTCCCGCGACAGCGCCCCTACTTCAGCAGGACTGTTCATGTCCGGCTCGGTTACGATCTCCAGCAAAGGCGTACCCGCACGGTTCAGATCCACCGCGGAAAAATTGCCAAGTGTGTGCGTGTTCTTGCCTGCGTCCTCTTCAAGGTGGGCGCGGGTAATACGAATCTTCTTGGTGCTTCCGCCCTCAAGCGGAATCTCGATGAACCCATGCTCACTGAACGGCAGATCATACTGGCTGATCTGATAGTTCTTCGGCAGGTCGGGATAGTAATAGCTCTTGCGATCCCATTTAGTAAACGGCGCGATTTTGCAGTTCAGCGCCAACCCGGTCAGGATGGAATACTCCAATGCTTTCTTGTTCATCACCGGCAGCGACCCCGGCATCCCCAGACACACCGGACAAGTATGCGTATTGGCCGTATCACCATACGCCAACTCACACCCACAAAAAATCTTGGTCTTCGTGGCCAGATGAACATGAATCTCTAGGCCAACAACTATCTTATATTGTAAGTCCATTCTTTATTCCTTTTTTTGCCACAGAGAGCACAGATTTTTTTCTTGTTTCCTGATTCTCATCCAACAAAGTTCGTTGATTATTCCAGCGGCCTAAAAACGATAAATCCAACATCGCGGATGGACCCGTATATTACGAGCCACCTCGATATCTGATTGTTGGAATTCCCTTATGTTTTCACACTGTAATCCATGATAAATAGACAATTGTTTCACCAGATTCCTCGCCTACAGTACATTCAATCACATCACCGTTGGAGAAATCATATCTCGTGTGAATAGGATTGGTCAAAGATTCTACTTTCCACCAACTTTTTCCCTTTCCTAAATGAATATAGGGTTCTTTATTTTTTCCCGATACGAAGATTGTGTTTTTAAAGAATTCGCTTTTTCTGTCTTTTGGAATCGATACTTTGATTGCAAGAGCAGGGTCAATACCCGATCCCCAATAAATATAATGTTTGCCTTCCGTTCCGGCTGGGAAAACAACACCGGTGAGTTTCGTAACATTGGCAAGGACAGTGCTATCCACATCCTCCCCTGACAGTTCTATGTCTTCTCCGAAATCCAAACATCCCCCAAGCAAGAGAGCTAAAGAAAAAAGCAACACTTGTTTATTCATTTTTTACTCCAACTAAAAATAACTTAATTTGCCAACTTTTAGGAGTTAGACCTTACTTGTTTCAAAACTCTGAGTTCTCTGTGGCTAAAAACTTGGTCTTTTTGTATGCCAGTCGGTCTCTTTTTCGTACATTCTTGCGATTCGCAGGAGTTTATCCTCGCTGAATGGCTCAGATATAATTTGCAAACCGATGGGAAGATTCCTTTCATCGAATCCGCAGGGAATACTGATTCCCGGTACACCCGCCAAATTCACGGCAATTGTATAAATATCCGCCAGATACATTTGCAAGGGATCATCCGTTTTTTCGCCGATCTTAAACGCTGTCGTCGGACTAACCGGCAGCATGAGACAATCCGCCTGCTCAAACGCCTTTGTAAAATCCTGTCGGATCAGATTCCGCACCTTTAATGCTTTTAAATAATACGCATCATAGTACCCGCTGGACAACGCATAAGTGCCCAGCATAATCCGTCGTTTCACCTCGGTTCCAAACGCCTCATTCCGTGACTTGGAGTACACCTCAACATAATCATTCGCGTCCGGGCTGCGATAGCCGTAATGCACGCCATCATAACGCGCCAGATTGCTCGACGCCTCCGCCGTAGCGATCACATAATAGACACTGATCGCATAATCAAAGTGCGGCATCTCGATCTCGACGATCTCTGCTCCCAACGACTTATACACCTCAAGAGCCGCCTGAGTGGCCTTTTGGACCTCTGCATCCGCCCCCGCATTCAACTGCGGTACCGTGGCAATCTTCAAGCCCTCCACCGGCGATTCCAGATCCGCCAGGTAATCCTGCACAGGAGCATCCGTCTCAGAAATCGATGTGCTGTCCCGTTCATCATGCCCAGCAATCACATTCAGCATCAGTGCCGCGTCCGTAACATCCTGCGTCAGCGGACCGATCTGGTCCAGGCTGGACCCATACGCTACCAGACCATATCGTGATACTCGGCCATAAGTAGGTTTCAGGCCCACAACACCACAAAATGATGCCGGTTGGCGGATCGAGCCGCCGGTATCGGAACCCAGCGCACCGCTGCACAATCCCGCCGCAACCGCCGCCGCTGAACCGCCGCTGCTGCCGCCTGGAACATGCTCGATATTCCACGGATTAAGAGTTTGCTTCAAACCGGAGTTTTCGGTGCTGGACCCCATCGCAAACTCGTCGAGATTACATTTTCCGACAATCACCGCATCCGCTGCCTGCAGTCTTTCAACCACATGAGCATTATACGGCGCGTGAAAATTTTCGAGTATTTTCGAAGCACAGGTCGTCGTGCCAAACGTCGTACACATATTATCCTTGATCGCAACCGGCACACCGGCCAGCACCCCCACCGATTCACCGGCGGCGATTTTTGCGTCAACCTGTTCGGCCCGCTTCATTGCCTGCTCTTTGTGCAATGAAAGATAAGCACCAACCTTTGGTTCGATTTTCTCTATACGATCGAATATCGCCGACACAGCATCAACACTTTTAACCGCTCCGGCGGCAATCTTCTCTCGTAATTGCTTGACTGTATCCATATTACGCTCCGGAGTTGTCATCTAAGATTTTCGGGACCTTGAAGTATTCATCTTCACGCTCGGGAGCGTTCGCCAATGCCGCATCATTTGACAGCGAGGGCCGAGGCAAATCCTCGCGAAAAACATTATGCACCGGCAAACAATGCGCCAGCGGTTCAACGCCCTCCGTATCCAGTTCGTTCAACTTTTCAATATATTCGACAATCGCTGAAAGCTGAGTACTGAATTGTGCCACTTCTTCATGGCTCAGTTCCAACCGAGATAATTGAGCTACCCGCCTAACTTGGGCTTTATCAATTTTTGTGTTCATGAATATTTCCTCTTCTTGAATCCTCAAATCTGTGAAATCTGCGGACTACAACAAAAAAAGCGAGACCTAAACCGGCCTCGCTTTTTATGCGATTCACTTAACTATATGTAATCCCCTTACCTTAGCCGGCTGCCTGTTCAGCGGGCTTGTAATTTCGCTTCGGCGGCTTAACAACCAGGCCCATCTTCAGGGCTTTGGCCGAGACCTTGATCCGGCAGACCTTGCCGTCCACAATCGCCCGAACTTTCTGGATGTTCGCTTTGAATTTGCGTTTTGTGATCCCGGTGGTCTTTTTACCCACACCACCCAGATATTTCGCTTTACCGCGGCGGGCAATACTTCTGCCGGCGGTCGTTTTCTTGCCTAAAAAATAACATTCACGTGCCATTTTGAACTCCCAAATTACGCTCGATCAGCGCCTTGGCTGATAATTTCCATTTTCTGAAACTCTAAAGCCTTATAAATATAGAGATTTGCGGCATATTTTCAAGCCCTTTTTTTGACAAAAATTCAAAAACTGAGCACATTTTTGGTTAGCGAAGGTCTATTTTCCTTGATTTTTGCATTATTCTTTCTAAATTTTGAATTTATGGAAACAGGAAGACAGACTCAAAAAATCCCAAAACGGGTTCTGATCACCGGTTGTTCCAGCGGTTTTGGGCTGCTGGCAGCTGTGGGTGCCGCCCGGCTTGGATATGACGTTATCGCTACAATGCGAAATCTGGACAAGAGCGGCCCTCTTAGAAGTGCCTTAGAAGGACAAAGCCCAACCGCTCGGATCGAAGAACTGGATGTAGCAAGCCCGGAATCGATCAGTAAATTCGCCGAAGAAATCGGCCCTGTCGATATTCTCGTCAATAATGCCGGGATCCTGATCACTGGCTCTTTTCTGGACCAGACCGATGAGGAGATGCGGCGAATTTTTGAAACCAATTATTTCGGAATCGTCAATCTGACAAAAGCGATTGCATCCGGCATGATCGAACGACAGAGCGGACGGATCATTAACATCGCTTCTTTAGCCGGACTGGTCGGACACCCCTTTAATGCCGCCTATGCCGCTAGCAAGCACGCACTGATCGGATTCACTAAATCAATTCGTGTCGAACTGGCGCCCTTCGGGATCGATGTTATTTCTGTTGAACCGGGATACCACAAAACCGAAATCATCCGCGTCAATGCCAACCAATCAGAAAACTTTTATAATCGCCGCAGTCCCATGTTCCAGTGGAATCGCGGTTTTCTCAAGGCATTTCTTGACGAGATTGTTCCACGGGCGAGTGATCCGCAACCCGTTGCAGAAAAAGTCCTCATGCTGCTGGCTTCTGAGAAACCGAAATCGCATTATGTCATTGGCAAAGACGCAAAATTTGCCACAACGCTCCAGTGGCTGGGGTTGGGGGGCTGGCTGGAAAATAAGGTGTACCGAAAAATCCGCCGCGCCAGACGGCTTGAGAATAAACGCGAGGCCGAAAAAAAAGCCCGCCGCAAACAAAAAAAGAACCAAAGTGCATAATTATGACCTGCGACAGACCAGACACAATGAAACCCAAGATACTTCTGGTCAATCCGCCGATTTATGATTTTTCCGCATATGATTTCTGGCTCAAACCCTATGGCATGCTCCGCGTCGGCGGTTTATTGCGGCCGATTGCAAAGTTGTCACTGTTCGACTATATGGATCGGCTGCATCCGGCCTTTGATCCCGCTGTCAAAACAAAAACGGACCATTACAGCAAAGGCCCCTATCCGTTTAAAAAAATCCCAAACCCTGAACCACTAAAAGACATCCCACGATACTACCGCCGGTTTGGGATGCCGCAAAAAGCGTTTCATGACTTTCTTTCCCAAAATGACCCATTTGATTTCGTGCTTATCCAGACGGTGATGACTTACTGGTATTTGGGCTATAAAGAAATAATCGAAGATATCCGGCTCTATTGCCCGGATGCCAAAATCGTCCTCGGCGGCTTTTATGCGACCGCCTGCAGCGACCATGCCCGATCATTAGGCGCCGACGCCGTCATTGTCGGTGACAACCTCGATCCGCTGTGGGAATTGATTGGACAAAAGCCCCCCGCCGAACCTCAACCCCCTGCATGGGAATTGTATCCGAAATTGGAAGCCGCCGTCATGACACTTACGCACGGTTGTCCGTTCAAATGCAGTTACTGCTTTGTACCGCAGTCGGGGCAGAAATTCAAAACCCGTCCCCTGAACGAATGCATTAACGAGCTAAAGCACCTGATCGACCTGGGAACAAAAAACATCGCCTTCTATGATGATGCCCTGCTGTATCAGTCGGAACAAACACTGCTGCCCTTTATGCAAAAAGTCATTAAGGATAAAATCAAGGTTAATTTTCATACGCCTAACGCCATGCACGCACGATACATGACCGCCGAAGTCGCCGAATCGTTCGTTGCCGCCGGGATGAAAACTTTTTATCTGGGTTTCGAAAGCCGTTCTGAGGCATTCCATAAAGAAACCGGTTCCGGCAAAGTCGTTTCCGATGAACTGGCAACCGCCGTTGAAAACCTGCGACTGGCCGGTGCAGCAACACAAAACATCACCGCCTATGAAATACTGGGCCATCCGCTGGGCAATGTCCAGCAATTGGAAGAATCCATGTGGTTCGCCAACAGTTTGGGGATCCGGGTAATGCTGAGCGATTTCTCCCCCATTCCCGGCACACCCGACGGAGGACTGTGCCGCAAATACACCAACCTCGACGAACCGCTAAACCACAACAAAACCGCATTTCCCATTCGCCTTTTGGGCTTTGAAAAGGTAAACTATTACAAAGATCTATGCAGGAAACTCAATCGACAACTGAAAGGATCTTGAATTGACTTGGGAGCATTTTCATCATCAGGCGGATATCGGAATTCGGGGGATTGGGGATACTGTTGAGCAGGCGTTTGAAGAAGGCGCTGTCGCATTGATGGCGGTGATCTGCTCGCCGGAGAAAGTAGAAGCCAAAGAATGTATCGAAATTGAATGTGAAGCTGATGAAAAAGACCTGCTTTTTGCCGACTGGATCAATGCGTTGATTTATGAGATGGATATACGTAAAATGCTGTTCAGCCGGTTTGAGGTGCATATCGAAAAACACAAACTCACGGCGAAAGCATGGGGCGAAAAAACCGACCCCGACAAGCATGAACTCGCCGTCGAGGTAAAAGCTGCGACCTTTATGGAGCTCAAAGCGTATAAAGATAATGACAATCAATGGATTGTGCAATGTGTGGTGGATGTGTAAATAGGCAATAGAAAAGTGAACAGAAAACTCGTAAAACGTCGCGGGGAAACAAAATGGCTCGTTGAACGTGCAGGCAAGATGAACGTGAACGGTGTTATCTTCGGCTCTGAGCAGCTCATCAACGAAATGGATGATATGGTCGTCCAGCAAGTCCGCAACGTCGCCTCCCTGCCGGGCATCGTCGAAGGGTCATTTGCCATGCCCGACGCTCACTGGGGCTACGGATTCTGCATCGGCGGCGTGGCGGCATTCGACCCGGACAAAGGTGGTGTCATCAGTGCCGGCGGCGTGGGATTCGACATCGCCTGCGGCGTGCGCACCCTACACACAGGCCTCAAGTCCGAAGACATCCACCCCATCCGCGAACAGATCGCAGAGGCCTTGTTCAGAAAAATCCCCGCCGGCGTCGGCAGTACCGGTAAACTGCGTCTTTCTGTTTCCCGTCTGGATGATTTGCTGACACAGGGTGCTCGATGGGCCGTCGAAAACGGATACGGCATCAAAGACGATCTTCAATTTATTGAAGCACGCGGCTGCATCTCCGGCGCCGACCCGTCACAGGTATCCGATCAGGCCAAAAAACGACAGCTTAATGAAATGGGTACGCTTGGCTCAGGCAATCATTATCTGGAAATCCAAAAAGTTGTCGAAATCTTCGACAAAGAAGCAGCCAGAGCATTTGGAATCGAAAAAGATGACATCAAGATCAGCATCCATTGCGGCTCGCGCGGGCTGGGCCATCAGATCGGCAGCGATTTCCTCAAACGCATGGCCACATCCGCCAAAAAACATGGCTTAGAACTGCCCGAACGCGAACTGGCCTGTGCCCCGCTGGACTCCCCAGTCGGCAAAAGCTATCTCGGCGCGATGCGCTGCGGCATCAACTGCGCTCTGGCCAATCGCCAGATACTGATGCATCTGGTGCGGGAAGTATTCGCCGATGTAGCATCTAAAGCAAATATCCAACTTCTGTACGATGTTTCACACAATACCTGTCAGGAAGAAACGCACACGACCAACGGCAAGTCCAAAAAGCTGTTCGTTCATCGCAAAGGCGCCACCCGCGCATGGGGACCGAACCGCGAAGAACTGCCCGCCGAATACCAAAGAATCGGCCAACCCGTGCTGATCGGCGGAACCATGGGAACGGCCTCCTACATTCTCGCCGGAACAACTCAAAGCGAACGGTTGGCCTTCGGTTCGGCCTGTCACGGGGCGGGTCGCAATATGAGCCGTCGGGCCGCCACGAAAAAATGGCATGGCAAAGAAGTCGCCGGCCGCCTGGCAAGCGAAGGTATTCTCATTCGCAGCCGCTCCATGCGCGGCATCGCCGAGGAAGCTCCAGGTGCGTATAAAGATGTCAGCAAAGTCGTCGAGGCCACCCACAATGCGGGACTTGCGAAAAAAGTGGCAAAACTGGTTCCCCTGGTCTGTATTAAAGGGTGATTTATCGAAAAGCTCTACCTAACACAAACTTGACACCTCCCCAAACCCGCTGTAAAGTAAAAGGACAGGCAACTCGATAAATGATTATGGATATTTGGCTTGAAGCGTTTGCGAAACGATATGTATGCCTGCGGTGAGGCTGGATTGCCGCAACAAATCAACTGCAGTGGAAAACCGTGGCGATTGGAAACAGTTTTCAAGCATGACTTCTTCGCCTGTACAGGACGCTATCTGTGCGAACAAACTGACGAACGCGTGGTTCTGAAGATCGGCCGACTGCAATCCTTTTGGGGAATTCCATGCGTATGGATCGGGCGGTTTTTACATAATCGTGAAATCAAAATTCTCAAACGACTGGATGATTTGGATCAGGTCCCCAAAATAATTAAAACGTTTGGTCGTAACGGACTGATCTATCACTACATTGCAGGTAAAACGCTGGATGAAAAGCCGAATTTGCCGGACGATTTCTTCGGCCAATCACAGGCCTTATTGGAAAAGATCCACCAACGAAATATCTGCTACATGGATCTAAATAAGCGGGGGAACATTATTGTTGGAACAGACGGGCGGCCGTATCTTATTGATTTCCAGATATCCTGGTGCCTGCCGGCAAAATGGTGTCGCCGGCTGCTGCAAAGAGAAGACCTGTACCATCTGCTTAAACACAAACGCAGATTCAGGCCCGATCTGCTGACTCAGGATGAGCATATCTCCGCGGGGAAACCCAGTCTTTTGATCCGTGTCCACAGGGTAATTGCCTGGCCTTTCCAAAAAGTCAGAAGATTCATTCTGCGATTTTTATATCAGAAAAACATCTTGAACACCGGCCCGGAATCCAATCGAAGCCCTGAAAACAATCCCCGGCGTTTTTTGAAACGATAACCCATGATTTGGCATGTTTTATGAAAATTACGGGGTGTTTTTCTCAGGAAAAGCTTGAAATCCACAAAAAATTGGCTAATATGACCTTTCTTCCCAAGACGAAAGATTGGGACTTGCGCTTGTAGCTCAATTGGATAGAGCATTGGTCTACGGAACCAAAGGTTTGGGGTTCGAATCCCTACAAGCGCGGTTTTGTAAAGTCTTTGCCTGCAAGGGGTAATAAGTTTTTTTTTAATTACCCTATGCGCCAAATCAGCCATCGTATAACCTTTTGTATAACTCGTGCGAGTCAAACAGACTCAAGACAACAGTGTACAGAAAGGAAAAACGATGGCTCGAAAAAAACGAAAACAAAAACAGACCGCTGACCTGCCCGGAACGATCTACCTCAACAAGAACCGATACTGGTGGAAGGTCAAACTCCCCGGCGAAGACAAACCCAAAGCACGACCGCTCAAACCCATCGGTTCCCGTTATGCCACGACCGACTATACCGTAGCCGTCGAATGCGCGAAACATTTGCTCCAGGAACATCTTTTCCAGACCGATGTGCCAGTGCAGGGAGATATTAAGATCATCCCCGACCTGGTGCGGGCCTATATGGCATTCGTCAAGGAGTACTATGTGGATCCGGCAGGGACAAATACTTCAGAAGCGGGCTATATCGAACGCACCTTGAAAGTGCTGCTGGACTGTTTCCCGTCCCTGCCCGTGGATGAATTCGGCCCGCTGCGACTGAAAGAAGTGCGGGAGGTCATGATCGACAAAAAGTGGTGCCGCAACCAGATCAATCATCGTATCGGTGCGATCCGACGTATGTTCAAGTGGGCGGTCTCCGAGCAATTTGTATCACCGATGATCCTGCACGGCCTGCAGGCGGTCACCGGCCTTAAACGCGGGCGAACACGGGCCAAAGAGAACAAACGCGTCCTGCCGGTCGATGAAAAGCATGTCTATGCGGTCTTAGCCCATACCACACCGGTCGTGGCGGCGATGATCGAACTGCAGCTGCTGACCGGGATGCGACCGGGGGAGATGGTGGCTATGCGGCCGTGCGATATCGACCGCTCCGATGATAAAATCTGGCACTATTTTCCGGAAAAACATAAGAATCAGTACCGCGGGATCGAACGAATCGTATCCATCGGGCCGCGGGGACAGGAACTGCTGCGGCCGTTTCTGCTGCGATTGGAAACGGCGTTTTGCTTCTCACCAGCAGAAGCGGAAAAACAACGGCGGCAAAAGGCGTCCAGAGAAAGAAAAACACCGCTGTCCTACGGAAATCGGGCTGGAACCAATCGAAAAGATGACCCGAAACGAACTCCCGGTGGCAAGTACGACTCTACGAGCTACCGCAAGGCCGTGCAGTATGCGATCAAGGCAGCGAATAAGGTGATCACTGAAAAGGCCAAAGCCGCTGGGGTCGAACCGGTTCTGGTACCCTACTGGACGCCGTATCAGCTGCGGCATACCGCGGCGACGAAGGTGCGGAAAGAGATGGGCTACGAGACCGCCGGTGCGACGCTGGGACATACGAATATGAGTGCGACGGCGATCTATGCCGAACGCAACCAGGGGCTGGCCGATGAGGCGGCGAAGCGGTTTGGCTGAGTATCTTATAGATACGAAAGTAAAACTGCCAATAGCGCTTTGCTGTTGGCAGTTTTTTTATTAAAGGTACCGGACACCTTTATTTCACCTGATTTTGTAAGAACTTAAATTAGAGCAAATGGTCTATTACAACAAATATCAATCCGAGTTGAGTGTTAATCATGAGGCTTGACTTTGTGTATAGTATCGTTGCCAAGTATTCGTAACTTATACGCTTGACAAGTACAGTCTATCTG
>JBDLJN010000037.1:0-18784 GCA_039714335.1 Planctomycetota bacterium | reverse complement strand
ACGCGGCTGCATAACATGTCGCACTTTAAGAAAGCTGAATTTAAGAATTTCGGCTATAAGTTGATTTTCATGACTGCTGATAAGACCCTGTTGCCGCGATGAATCTAATAACATTTTTAACTGATTGACGGACACGCCAGCGCTTTTGTGTGGTCGAACAAATAAACGAATGGCCGGCTGAACGATAATAAGTTCGATAGCGACGAGCAGGGGATTGAATATTCTCAGAAACAAATAGCAGGCCGGGGCCGCAAAAAGGCAGAACTGACGAGTGTTTGTGTAAGCTATCGATTTCGGCAGCATTTCACCAAACAACAGAAGCAGTATAAAGCCGCTTACCGCGATTACGGTGCCAACAGCAGATCCCGCCGAACGTCCCAATTGAAAACTCATCATACTGGTGATGGCAAAATACAAAACATTGACCAGCATGTTCCCAAACAGCAATGCTGTTAGAAATTGATTAGGATTTGACAGCGTTTTTGCTGTCAGCCTTTCCAGCTTTGCTTTTGACTGAGAAAACTGCCGAACTGTTCGTCGTGACAGATGAAAAAAAGCCGTCTCTGACCCCGAAAAAAACGCGGAGCAGAAAAGCAAAACTGCCATGAAAAAAATCAAAAATAAATGCTCAAAGGCGATTGTTGCCAAGAGAGTCCAATAAGCCATATACATTCTTTATAAGGGGTTATATACTGAAGCAGCTATACATCGCCGCAATCACATAAACTGCGATTTTACTTACGAGAATTACGGTCCTTAAGATATCTTAGAGATCAGACTTTGGCAATAAAATCTTAAAACGGGTCCCTCTGTCGACCCGGGAATCAACGGAGATACAACCGCCGTGCGATTCAATCACCTTTTGGCAGAAGGCCAGTCCCAAACCATTACCGTTGTCTTTGCCGTCTGTATAGAAGGGCGTGAAAATATTGTGGAGTTTTTCAGGGGCAATGCCGCATCCGGTATCCGAGATTTCAATACGTATCAATTCAGCATCCTCAGTTGCGGCAATTCGGAGCGTTCCACCTTTTTGGCGCATGGAGTGCCGTGCATTCAGCACCAAATTCATCAGAACCTGCCGGAAGGACACCGCATCCACCCGGATATTAAAGTCGTTATCAATTTCTAAGATAAGTTTGATCTTATCTTTTGAAAAGTCTCTTCCAATACACCCGAATACATCATCCAGCAGGGCAGATAAAGCATGGACTTGTTTGTGGGCTGAATCGGAGTTGGCCAGGGTCATAACTTTCTCAAGCATTTGGCCGGCCTGTGCACCCAATCGTTCGGCTTTATTCAGCGTTTTTTCAGTCAGGGCAGCATCCTGCGGATTCGCAAGAGCCAAGCGTGCGTAATTCACAATAGGTGTAAGGAGGTTATTCAGTTCATGTGCTGTCATTGCCCAAGCCATACCAAGATTCGCCAACGGTTGCAATTGCTGCAGTTGAGCATCTACGGCTTCGAACTGCATTTGACTGTCAACGATTTGCTGATGCAGAGATTTTCGGTTTTCAAGCAAACTGGTCAAAATTCCCTCTCCCAAAATAGGTTGTCCTCTAATTCTGTAAGCGATATATTACAGTCTAACTACTAAAATATTATCGGCAATTACCGGTTCATTTCTTGAGCAAATGGATTATCCGAGTCAGGACAAAAAATCATGCATATCAAGACTTTGACGGCCTGTTTTAGGTGTTATAGCTTGAGATTTCATTGACAGGAAGGGCTTGAACGAGTAAATTGAGCGGATTAATGACGAAAAATTAAAGCCATAAGGACACTATAATGTCAAATAATGAATTCAAAAACCCAAAAGTTCTGGTTGTTGATGATAACTTGCAGAATCTTGAATTAATTTTAGCTTATCTTGAGGACATTGACTGTGAAACAGTTTCAGCCGAAGGGGGGCAGGAGGCGATTGATTTGATTAAAAATGATCCGCCGGATTTGGTACTTCTGGATGTCATGATGCCGAAAATCAGCGGATTTGAGGTCTGCAAGCAAATAAAAAATGATCCTGAAACTGCAGAAATTCCGGTTATCATGGTGACCGCTCTTAGCGAAATGGGGGATATCGAGAGGGCGATCAACTCCGGAACGGACGATTTTCTGAGCAAACCAGTAAACAAATGGGAATTACTGACGCGCGTAAAAACCATGCTTAAACTCAAACACCTGACGGATCAACTGGAACGAACATTGACGTATTTAAGCGAAATTGAACAGACCCCTCGGCAATAAGTTCAGACAGATAATTTCGTAAATGCTGTCTTCTGAGCGGCCATGCAGCGTGACGCATAGTTTGTTCCGATAAGTTTCAAATAGCGGCCCCATAATCGTTACATCCTGCACGATACTTATTAATATCCTTCCAGGGCATGTATTTAACAGCAAGTTCCAAGCTCTTTGCTTAATGTACGCACCCCGATAGACGATACATCCAACATCTTTATTAACAATACTTTACATTATTTTGTATTGCAGTGGGAAACAACCGGATGAGTAAGCTCTTAGAAACTTTTGGAAAAGGATTAACCGTTAACACCGCCGAAGTTGTTCGGCATTGGCTCGGCCAAAAACTTTCCCAAGACCAGTTGTCCGACCATGCCAATCTCCTCCTGAAAATAGTTGATTGCCTTGCAAACAGGGAACTTACTCAGGCAGAAAACAAGCTTTGTAACTATTTGGCCGAATTCCCGGAATGTATCTTGGGCCGCATGGCCGCCGCCACCGTTTGCCTTCTGCAAAATAAAATCGGAGAAGCAATCGAACAGGTACAGAGCGTGTATCTGCGACAACCCGCCAACACCATGGCACTTTATGTAATGGGGTATTGTTATGAACAGATGGGGGAAATCGAACAGGCCGTCGAATTCTATCAGGATTGTGTCAAATTCAAGAGTTTCCTTCAGTTGCCACGGCAGAGAATGGCGGCAATTTACCTTAAAGAAGGGCGGTTGGACAGGGCGGTCGAAGAATATGAAATCCTGACCTCCGAACACCCCGATGACATCCCGTCCATTATCCTGCTGGGGCATTTGTATCTTGAAGCCGGCAAGATAGAACGGGCCATTGACACATTCAATCTCGCGATTCTTTCTCATCCGGATAATTTTATGGATTCCGGCAAGGACGACGAAATAGAATCTCTGATCGAATGCGGGATGTTTGAACAGGTGCTGGAAATAATCAAATGGACAGTCGAGCAGATTGGTCCTTCACAGGACTTATTTATCCGAATGGGGGATGTTTACAGCCAATGGGAAAAACATCCGCAGGCGATCGCATGTTATGAGAACGCCATATTAATGCAGCCTAGTTCGCTCGAAGCAAGGATAAAACTGGGCACTCATTATTTACGAAACCAGCGGTTTTCGCTTGCGGCGGAGGAATTTAATAAGGCGGCGGATATAAATGACGAGATTCTGGATGCCTATATGGGACTGGCAATGGCCCAAAAGCTATCCGGATTAGAAAGGGATTCGCAGCAAACGCTCTCTTTGGCGTCTTCGATACAGAAAAACGGCATTCTGCTGTTTACAGAGGCGGCAACACTGCAATTTCAATCAATTTTAGATGAAACCTGTAATGCAGACAGAGAGTCCGATAAAAAGATTGTAGTAGTTGAACATGTCATTCGTGCATATCAAAATCAAATTAAAGGCTTCATCACGCATGCGGATATCCATAATAAATATGGCATATTGATGTTGAATGAAAACAAACTCTCCGCGGCAATCTGTGCGTTCGAAAATTCACTCTCTTTGAATCCAATGAATTACCGCGTACGGTATAAACTGGTAATTTGTCTCCATGATAACGGGCAATCGGAAAAAGCTTCTGAAATGCTGGTCAATGCTGGATCTTGCAATGCGGGGTCATTTGAGAAATATTATCAAATGACAATACTGTTTGCGGACAAAAAAGCATTTGCGGAAGCCATGAAGAAAACCAGTATGATAAAATCCACAGAGTTCTGTGAAACCGTTGAATTGCATAACAACGTGAAAGACCTTTTGGAATCGCTGGGGGTTATCGATCGCAGTTACACAAGCTGGGAGCGAATAAACGAAACTTCAGAATATCTGCTTAAGCTGTTTGGCCTCAAATGCCAAAAGAGCCGTCTATAGTGTGGCCTTAAAGGCATAAATAAACGAAAACACCTATAAATCCCTGATTTTAGCCCAACACCCGTTATTTTGACAAATTTCCCACTTGGCTGAGTGCAACATAAGATATATTATGGGACTATGCAGGTAGGGGCTTCAGAATGGAAAATCTCCAGTGATTTATAAAAAAAACGACATCAAGACAGTTATATCTGGATGCCGGTGCCATATTACTTATGAGGTCAACTACAAATCAGATCCCTCTCAAGGCCAGCGGCTTATCAAGTATTTCTTTTACAATAATCGCCGACTTCAGATTTTCCGGCCGGTTGATCATGTGGCTCAAAAGATTCCCTGTTGGCTGACGTCTTGGGGCTTGTTCAACTTTTTTGGAAACAGGTTTCTTCTTGGCTGCCTTTTTCATCTGGGCCTGCACAGGACTTGGGACAGGTACCTGTCTTGTCATTTTGGGCGGTTTTGTCCGGGCGTATCTAACGACAGGTTTTTGTGCCTGGACCGCCCGAGTTTGTCTGGCCGCCATTCTTTGTTCCTGCAGTTTTGCATTACGTTGTCGAATTACCTGTTGCTGTTGTTCCCATTGAGAAATCTGCCTGGGCCTGTTTTCTTCCTGGCGTAGGGTTCGGGCCGCCGGAATCGCTTTCGGAGTTTTTTTCAGCTGCGGCGTGCCTTCTCCCATTTGCCTTTGGCGAATCTGCTCATAGCGTTTTCTGACGGCTTTTTTTAATTCGGACTGGTCGTGTTCTTCGGGGTCCTGCTTTTGTTGTTGAGTCCAATTTTTGGCAAGTGCACCGATGATGTAGATCCCGAATATAAAGATTGGTAAGATTAATTCAAACCAGCCCTCAGCCAATAAGCCAAATTGAAGCGATTCAAAAGAATTCATACTTATTCATCTTTCTTGTCGGGCGTTCCCTTTGCGATGGAATCCCTCATGGAGGTATCGGCATTGATATTCTTCATCCGGTAATAGTCCATGATGCCCATATTACCCTTGCGGAATGCATCGGCCATAGCTTTCGGCACTTCGGCCTCGGCCAGAACGACCTTGGCACGGTTTTCTTCGACAGAAGCTCGCATTTCCTGTTCACGGGCAACCGCCATTGCACGGCGTTTTTCGGCTTCGGCTTTGGCACGTTTCAGGTCGGCTTCGGCTTGTGCGCCCTGCAACTGAGCGCCAACATTGACTCCCACATCAACATCGGCAATATCGATTGATAGAATCTCAAAAGCCGTCCCTGCATCCAGACCCTTGGCCAATACGGCCTTGGAGATGCCGTCAGGATTCTCAAGCACGCTTTTATAGGTTATGGCACTGCCGATAGTCGTTACAATTCCTTCACCCACACGGGCAATGATCGTCTCTTCGGTGGCTCCACCGATCAGGCGGGCAATATTCGCCCGCACGGTGACACGCGCCTTGGCCTTAAGCTGAATACCGTCCTGTGCCACCGCATCGACGGTATCCCTGCCTTTTCGCGGATCGGGACAATCAATCACCTTGGGGTTGACGCTGGTCTGAACCGCATCCAGAATATCACGCCCGGCCAGATCGATCGCTGTAGCCGTTTCCCACGATAATTCAATACTGGCTCGTGTCGCCGCAATGAGCGCACGGACGACATTCGGTACACGACCACCCGCCAGATAATGAGCTTCTAACTGTGCGGTTGATAGTTCAATGTCTGCTTTAGCGGCTGTGATCCGGCTGACCGTTATCGTTCTCGCGTTCACTTTTCGCAGTGTCATCCCGATCAGTTCCGCAAACGAAACCGGCGCCCCGGACAGGCGTGCCTGCAGCCACAAACTGCCATAGGCAAACACCATCAGCACAAACAACAGAACGGCAAAACCTGCTACGACAAACAAACCTATCCTCAGGCCGCTCATAGCTATTATCATCCCTATACTTTCAAACATCATAACTGCCCTTTCAATTCGAGTTAATTTTCCTCACCGTCACTTTATTGCCTTCGACGTGAATGACTTTCACATGTGTTTCTTTTTCAATATAGCCGGTGTCGGCCACACAAACGATCTTTTTGCCGTCAATTTCGCACATTCCGACCGGCCTCAGCGGCGACAGGACAACGCCTGTTTGCCCCTCGAGTGCATCCAGCTTTTCCTGATCCGGTACACCTGATATCACCTTCATCGCTTTATGAAGTTCGAGGATCCTGCCGATTTTTGTTTTTGGCAGCAGTTTGTAAACAATCACCCAGACGGTGGGGATCAACACCACCGCCGTCCAGACACCAATCCAGCCAACCGATTCACTGACTTGGAAAAACAAACTGAGCCCCCCTGCCAGACAGAGCAAGGCCCCTACGGTCAGCAATCCAAGACTGGGAATAAAAATCTCAAAGACCAACAACACAGCACAGAGGATCATCAGTAAAACCCCGAAACCAAGTGTCAATATCTGTGCAAGCATTTTTGTTCCCTCTATGTGTTTTTTATTTCCGAGACAACTACATGATTTCCGTTTATCTGCTGAACTTTCACCTGTCGGCCTGTTTCAATATAATCGCCATCCGATACCGCATCAACAATATCATCATCAAAACGAACCTTGCCGGCAGGCCGTAGCGCCGAAAGCACTTCTCCCATCTGTCCGATTTTCAGTGGTAATGGTTTGGGTTTCGGTACAGTTGTCTGGCTAATATCCGTTTGTTTACCTGTTACGGCCGCTTTTAATACAAAACTTCTCAACAATGGGATTCTATCCATATATCTCGCTAAAACAACCGCTACTCCCAGAAAAGCCAAAAAACCGAGTGCCATGGCAGCCAGTCCGTCCGTGAAAATTGTCCAGGCCGCCTCACCTTTGGGCCAGGGGATTTCATCCGGGGCGTTTTTCACCCACATCGCCAACAAGCCGCCGACAATGCACACAATCCCCGCAAATCCCGCCACGCCAAAGCCCGGAATGACGAAGATTTCCACCATCAGCAATAAAAATCCGATCGCAAGCAGCGCAATTTCGATCCAGTTGGCCATCCCGATCAGATACCGGCTCCCCACCAGAATCACCAGGCAGGTTACCGCCAGCATTGCCGGCAGACCCAGTCCCGGCGTATTGAACTCCACATAAATTCCCAGCATGATCCCTAAGATGAGGATACTGACCACCATTGGCGAACTCAGCCAGCGAACCAGTTCCTCGGACCACATTGTTTCCAGTCGGATCACATCTTTTGAAAATGAAATGCCGTCTCGTTCAGCGAGAAATGCAAGCGTCCCGTCGATATCCTCCACGACCGCCCGGGCGATGCCGTACTTTTTGGCTTTCTGGTCTGTCAGCGTAAGCAGTTCCCCTTCTTTGACAATCAACTTTTTATTAGCAATATCAAAGGCATTCGGGTCCGTGGGGAGGAATTCTTTCTCAAAATACTCCATTTGGCCCGACTTGATATTTTCAACCTGCCAGACTTCTATTTTTTGTGAAACCATTGCTTTCAATAATGCCTCCGGGTATCTATTGGCCTGTGCCGCCCTGCTGAATGTGGCCCGGACAAAACTTTCAGATTTCTCCCGCTCTGTCTCCCCCATTTCCTTGCTGCCCATAACAATCGGGGCGCTGCAGCCAATAGTGGTATTCTTGCGCATGATGATATCTTTGCAGGACACACTGATCATGGATCCCGCAGAAATCGCTTCGGTGCTGACATAGGCCACTGTGTGAATTTTATCGCCCAGTTCGAGAATGAGATACTTGCTGATGTCGTCGGCGCTTTTGACCAAGCCGCCGTAGGTCTGCACATCAAGAATCAGATAGTCCGCCCCCCTGCTGACAGCTTCCTCACTGCGGCGAATAATGGATTGGTACAAACCGTCATCAATCATATCATGGCAGGTGATGATTGCGGCGATCTTTTCCGGGGAGTCTGTTGCAGAATTGCTCTTGGCCGGGGCCGGGGTGTCTTGTTGGTCAGCCATCAGCAGAGGCAACAACCACGCACTTATCGCAGCGGCGGTGACCAATACTAAGAATCGTCCTGATTTTTGGGTCATGCTTCCGTCCATAACTGTATATTTTAGCTACATTTTTTCTACAGACAACAGAAAAACAATGAAATCTTTTAACATAGATGCCCCAACTGGAGTTCTGTTGCATAAAAAAAGCCCCGAAACCGGGGCTTTTTGGTATTATTTGCGATTATATTTGCGGCTATTTCTCGCCGATCAAAACCTCCGCAATATTAAACGCATGATCCTTGATCCGGCGATAGGCCGTCAGCATATCGGTATAAATCAAGCTCTTCAGAGGCGTTGCGTCACCGGTACCCACACGGGCCAAATGCCGCGTTCGACATTCCTTCATCAGTTTCGTTACAGCATTGCCCTTAATCTTTGCGTCGGTGAAGAAGCCCGGACTTCTTTCTTCATCCTGAACTGCCAAAGAAACCAGCTTGATATACTCCGTAACTGCTTCGTGAAGGTCACTGATATCCTTGATCCCTTCGTCGCTCATCATTTGGTTCGTATCCTGCATCTTCAGTCGAAGTTTCAGGATGTTGGTGATATAATCGCTGATCGACTCAAACTCATCCGAGATACGCAACTGACTGCGGCCTTCATGGACCACATCATGGGAGATATTACCCGCCATAATATCGCCGAGAAATTCCATGATTTCCATCTGGATCACATCGAGATTACGTTCTTCCTGGAAAAGTTCCTCTGAAACAGAGGCATTCGGTTCGCCCCTGCCCAATACTTTTTTCAGATTGTCAAGCATCCCATTGACCGCAGTTCCCATTTTTATGACTTCTTTGTAAGATTGCTGCACCCCAATCGCAGGCGTATCCAGCATGCGAACATTCAAATAGGTCAGCCGCGGCTTTTCCGGAACTTTCTTTTCAGGAACCAGCCACATCAAAAACCGAGCCAGCAAGCCCGCAAACGGAATAAACAGTAGCGTATTGACAATGTTGAATCCGCTGTGTGTCAACGCAATGGCCGAACCTGTAAAGGGGTATTCGACTCTTCCTTCGATTGTATGGAAAGGCAAATTGGTCAAGTCGTTCCGCTCCATGTAATCTATGAAATCCTCCGGCAAAACATACAGCACTTCCTCCTCGAAAAATGTGGCTACAGACTTGCTTTCTTTGTCATAAATGACTCCCTGGTCATATCGATACCCCTGACTGTTCAGTTTTTTGCCCTCTTCGTTCGAAACATAAAGAGATTCTTCAATGTCGTACTTTTTGGCATATTCTCTGATTCTGTTGTCGCTCTCGTCGGTCACTACGATAACAGGAATATTATCAACCCTTGTCTGGTTAATGACTCGCGAGACAAGATTGGTGTACGGAAAAAACAACAGCGTAATCCAGAGCACTCCGATCGTATTGAAAAGCGTATGAGCGTAGGCTGCCCGGCGTGCCGTCGTCGATGTGCCGATGGAGGCCAGCAATGCGGTAATGGTCGTTCCGATGTTTTCACCCAGAACCAACGCCGCCGCGGTCGGATAGTCAATCGTACCGGTAGCCGCCAGACCCATCGTAATGCCGAGCGTTGCGGAGGACGACTGGACAATCGCGGTTAAAATTGCACCCGCCAGTACACATTTAATAATCCCAAGATAATCTGTTGGTTGAAACGCCTGAAACCATTCTGTGAATTTCGGCATATCCTGGATCGGCGAAAATCCATTTTTCATTAATTGCAGACCGAAAAAGACCATTCCCAGCCCGACAAAAACCATAGCGGTAAAACGAACACGTTCTTTCTTCGAGAACAAGAAGAAAAATGCGGCCAGCCCGATCATGGGCAGGCCGTACTTGCCGACTTTGAGTACAAGAATCCACCCGGTAATCGTCGTTCCGATATTCGCACCCAAAATCACGCCGATGGCCTGTATCAGAGTCATCAGCCCGGCATTGACCATCCCGACCACCATCACCGTCGTTACCGAGCTGGACTGAACGATACTGGTTACCGTGGTTCCAACGCCGCAAGCGAGAAGACGATTATTGGTAACCGCCCCGATCAGTTTGCGAATTCTCTCTCCGGCAACCGCCTGCATGCCCTCGGACATGTTTTTCATGCCGAGAAGAAAAATTCCCAATCCGCCGAAGACTGGAAAGAGAATCTCAGCTATGAACTTAAAGACCTGATCCATAAAAACCTCGCAGTTAATGTTAGTGTCGTGTTAAGAATGGACAAATTCAGTCCGTTGTTTGCGTGGAGTTATACTTTCTCTGCTGACTAAGTCAAGTCATTTTTGAGAGAAATGCCGGCGAATTGACCGGGGTGGGCTCAATACCTCAAAATAGGCCGTTATCAGGCCAATTTACGCAATATTTCGATGCCCTTCTCGATCTTTTCATCTGTTGTCGCATAGCTGATTCTAAAATGCGTATCCTGTTCGCTGAAAACATTTCCGGGAATCACGAGAACGTTGTTTTCGATCGCTTTTTTAACAAATTCTGTCGCATTCGAATACTTATCCGGCGCCTTGATGAACATGTAGAACGCCCCGCCGGGCTTGGTGATTTCAAAACAGTCGCCAAGCCCTTCCAGCATACGGTCACGCTTTGCTCGATAATTATCAACGTAACCGCTCATGTCATACGCCAGTGCGGCGGGCACGGACAGTTGGAAGGGCGCCGGAGCACACACAAACGTGTACTGCTGGATCATCATCATTTTCTCCATCAGCGGAGCCAATGCTTCTGTACAGGCCGCATACCCGATTCGCCATCCGGTCATGCCGCTGGTTTTACTGAATCCGTTAAGAATGAGGGCTTTGTCATAATAGCTGCCAATGCTGGGACACTTGCAGTCATAGCAGAAGACATCGTAGATTTCATCGCTGAGGATAATGATATCTCTTTGCCGTGCAACTTCGGCGATTTTCTGGATCTCATCGGCCGAATACACGATGCCGGTGGGATTTGCGGGTGAATTCAATATAATCAGTTTTGTTCGCTCTGTGACCGCATTGGCGACCTTTTCAGGCGACATCCGAAATTCGGGATAAGTGTCCACGAATACACATTTTCCGCCCAGCATATTAATCACATGCTTGTAAATGACAAAATAGGGATCGGACATAATGACTTCGTCGCCGGGATTGATCAAAGACATAAACGCCAGCAAAAGCCCGCCGCTTACGCCGTCAGTCAGCATAACCTGCGAATTGTCCCAACCGTAATCGGTTTTGGATTTTTCTTTCAGACAGGCAACAATCTCAGCATCACCGGCGGTTTGAGAATAGCTGTTGCGCCCCTTGCGAATCGCATCAATTGCGGCTTCTTTGACCGGACCCGGAACATCAAAGTCCGGCTGGCCAATGGAAAAATTGACCGGATCCTTGAGTTTGGCCGCTAATGCAAAGACTTTACGAATACCGCTGGCATCAATCATTCCGGTACGATCGGCGAGGTAACTCATCCTGATTTCTCCTATTCTCGATTACAGTATGTTCCGCTGCGCATAGTAATTGCCGCTTGCACCAGTTCAAACACGGGTACAAGACGGCAACTTATAAGCTTAAAACAGTGTTTTATTTACGGTGAGCGACCTTGGGCAAACCGGTCACTTTATCGCCGTCTTCCCAGCGTTCTTCCGATTTGAGAACCTTAATGCGTTCCTCACGGGACAACACGTTGCGATGACGCTTTAAGGCGCCTTTGACTTTTAATGAACGATCAACTGACATTGACTTTCTCCTGATATCTTGAATAACAAATTTACTATCGTTTATAACCTAACGCATCCTGAAACGGCTTTACGCCGAATTTCGTATCTTTCGTTTCTTCAGCATAGACAATCCCAAGCTGTTTTATTCGCTGCAGCAACTTATACCCATCCGTCCCTTTTTTAACGGGATTTTCTTCAAATCCGGCCTTCGTCACCAAAATCGCATCCCCTGTGTCACGATGGGCAATAATTTCAGTTGCAACGCCTTTTCGCTCAAAAAATTCCGCTATAGGAACTAACTCGTCTTTTCGTTCCGGATCAATCGACTGAATCCAGATCACGTTAGCACCCTTTGAAACGGCCGGAGACGGAACCTCATTTTCCGGATCCGTTTGTCCTGTCCATTCCGGCAGTGCCTCCCGTTTCTGTACAGATTCACGTCCTTTCAGTTCGGCGGTTTCAGTTTTGAAACCCGGTACTGTGGAACTTTCTGGCAGTTCCGATGGCTCTCTATTCATTAAAGCCGCCACAAACCAAATAACCACAATCAGCAAAGCAATACCGGCTAACAGCATTAACTTTGCTCTTGGCGTTAGAATTCCGCCAAAAGTGGACTTTTCTTTACTTGTTAATAATTCCACCCTGCCTGTTGCGATACCATCAAGGGTCTGTTCATTGTTCTTTGAGGGTGTCTGAGTCGGCAAATTATCAGACCGCATCTGTCCAGTTTTTAGGCCCTCTGCGATTTTTGCCTGTCCCTGGCGTATTGCTTCATTCAGCACCATGCGTTTCGATTTTCGGGCCATCGGTTAATATAATCCCTTTTTTCGGCTCAGATACCGATTATTTCACCCCCACAAATCCAGCATATGAGGGGTGTATATTAATAAGAATACAGCACCATACAAAAAAACACACGAAATTTCAACTGCGTTTTTTCAGAAAATAGGGGTTTTTACGTTAACAGGTAAAATAAATACTTGACTTGCCTCGCCTTATCAGCTATAGGAAAACGCTTTGTAAAAGAATTTACTTTACGACCAATGCCCATTCTGATATTACTTTGCAGAAGCATATAATATCATGTTTAGGCTTTTTTTTATAAATGGAAAAGTGGGCATGCTTTTCACTTTTTTTAGATTGAAAACCTTGTTTTTTAAGCATAAAATTAAATTTTTGGAGAATTATCAGAGATGTTACCGGTAAAGAAAACCAGTAAGTCCCGAACACGGACCCGCCGCAGTCATCATCGACTGCGTCCGGTAAATTATTCATTATGCAAAAAGTGCGGCAAAGCCAAACTTCCACACGCAGCCTGTGTAGGTACAAATAACGACGGATGTGGCTATGTGAACGAAAAAATCACACTGAAGCTTGCCGAGGAGGCCGAAAGTTAAATAATGCGGATTGCAATTGACGCTATGGGTGGCGACCATGCTCCCGGCGAGATCATTGCCGGAGCATTAGAGGCCAGGGATGTCCTCGGCAGTGAAGATGAGCTTGTCCTGATTGGTGATGAGCAGATCATCAAATCACATCTGCATAAGCTCGGAGCAGTTCCGGAGATGTTTCGGATATTCCATGCCTCTGAGGTAATCGGTATGAATGAATCCCCCGTAGAGGCCCTTCGTCGTAAATCGAAAAGTTCAATTGCTATTATGGCTCGCGCCGCCTCACACCGTCAGGTCGATGCGGTGCTTTCAGCCGGCAATACAGGTGCCTGTGTCGCAGGTTGCCAGTTACGCATGAGAAACTTGGAGGGTGTCTTTCGCTCAGGTATTGCCGCAGTCTTCCCAACCCTTTACGGCCCTGTAACCATCTGTGATGTCGGGGCCAATATCGCCTGCAAGCCCATCAACCTTTACCAATACGCTATTATGTCCGGCATCTATGCTCAGGAGATGCTGGATATCGAGAACCCCCGTGTCGGCTTGATGAGCATCGGCGAAGAAGACGCCAAGGGCAACGATCTCACAAAAAAAACGCGAGAACTGCTGAAATCCGACCCTCATTTGAATTTTGTTGGAAACCTTGAAGGCAGGGATATCTTTGAGGGCAAATGCGATGTGGTTATTTGCGAGGGATTCCTGGGTAATGTCATCCTGAAAATGACCGAAAGTCTCGTCGACATGATTTTTTCTGCGCTTGGCAAAGAGATGAAAAGTCAAAATCTTCTGATGGCGTGGTGGTTTAAGAAAATTTCAAAGAGTGTCCTCAAAAAATACGATTATCACGAGTACGGCGGTGCCCTGCTGCTTGGCGTCAATGGTGTTTCGGTCATTTGCCACGGCTCCAGCAAAGCCCGGACTATAAAAAATGCAATTCTTGCCTGTAAAAAATTTGCAGATAAGCATATTAACGAACAAATCATAGAACGCCTTTCACAGGTAACGGTGAAGACAAATGGTCAATAATCCAACAACTCAAACGCCTAAGCGGCGAGCAATTCTGGCAGGCAGTGGGTCATGTCTTCCAGACAAAACATTAACCAACGAAGATTTAATGAAAATCGTCGAAACATCAGACGAATGGATTACCACCCGTACCGGTATCAAAACGCGACGCATTGTTTCCGACGGTGAAACAACCGCCACATTATCCGCTGAAGCTGCCCGCCGGGCACTCGAAGATGCCAATATGGATGCAGATGAGCTCGAATTGATCATTCTTGGAACCATTACACCGGAAATGGTCTTTCCTTCGACGGCTTGTTTTGTACAGGATATGATCGGTGCGAAAAATGCATGGGCGTTCGACTTGTCCGCGGCGTGCAGTGGATTTGTTTACGGGCTTTCGATTGCTCAGCAATTTGTCAGTTCAGGCCGCTATCAAAACGCAATGGTCATTGGCGCAGAAACGCTAAGCCGAATCACGAATTATGAGGATCGCGGAAGTTGCATCCTGTTCGGAGACGGAGCGGGCGCTGCTATTGTCAAGGCCGCCAATTCCGGTCCACAGGGAATTATGTACAGCACATCTTTTTCTGACGGCAGCGGTTGGACCGCTTTGACATGCCCTGCCTATGGCTCGCGATATCCGGCGGACAAATCGCTGGATGATCCAGCCATGATTAAAATGCAAATCAATGGACGAGAAGTGTATCAAACAGCAGTTCGAAGGATCGTTGAGTTGGTTAATGAGTGCCTCGAAAAATGTGACTTGGATATTGAGGACATCGCAATGTTCATCCCACATCAGATGAACGCGCGGATCATCGAGTCCGTTGGTAAACGGCTCAAATTCACGGATGATCGTATATTTATTAATATTGACAAATATGGCAACACCTCGGCGGCCTCCATCCCGATTGCATTGGATGATTGTCGTAAACAGGGCAAACTTAAGTCCGGCGATATTATTTTGCTGGTCGCCTTTGGCGGAGGATTGACCTGGGGTGCCAATGTGGTTCAGTTATAACAGGACGTTGTACTTTTTGATTTAAGACAGGGACGATGAATACAGCATTTATATTTCCGGGACAAGGTGCTCAATATGTGGGCATGGGCAAGGATATAGCGGAACGGTATCCGCAGGCCAAAGAACTTTTTGTTCGTGCCAATGATATCTTGAGCTATGATCTCCAGCAGGTTTGCTTTGAAGGACCTCAGGAAAAGCTAAACGCGACAACGCTCTCCCAGCCCGCGATTTTTGCCGTGTCAGCCGCCCTTCTTGAAGTGATTAAAGCGGCCGGCATTTCAGTTTGCCCCGATGTTACCGCCGGGTTGAGTATGGGCGAGTATACCGCGCTTTATGCTGCCGGGCTGATTAGTTTTGAAGACGGCCTGCGGTTGGTTCAAAAACGCGGCAGCGCCATGCAGACCGCTGCAGACGCATCAGAAGGGTCAATGGTCAGTGTTCTCGGATTAGACGAGGTCCAGACTATTTCGCTTTGTGAAGAAGCGTCGCAGGGAGAGCTTCTGGTTGCAGTTAACTTCAACTGTCCCGGACAAATCGTATTGAGCGGTGCTGTCGGAGCTTGTCAACGGGCTGCTGATTTAGCGGAAAAACACGGAGCGATAAAAGCCGTTCCGCTAAGTGTCGCGGGTGCCTTTCACTCCGAGATGATGAACCCCGCCGCCGAAGAACTGGGTAAAGCGCTGGCCGATTGCCCCATCCAGGACCCGACTAACATTAAAGTCATTGCCAATATCCATGCGGAGTATTATACGGATGGTGATGATATTCGTCACGGACTGGTCAAGCAATTAATCCAGCCGATCCTTTGGCAGAAATGCATGGAAAAACTGTTAGCAGAAGGTTTTGAAAGCTTCTATGAGATCGGGCCGGGCCGTGTCCTGACAGGGCTTATGAAACGGATTCACCGCCGCACAAAAGTTACGAATATCAGTTCAGCCGAATCTTTGCAGAAATTCCTTGATTCCGCTGGATAACATCAAGAAAATTATATAGCGAGGAATAAAGAAATGTCAGAACAACGATTAGCAATTGTTACAGGCGCTGCCCGCGGTATCGGTCGGGCCATTGTATTGGAGTTGTTGAATCAGGGACGTAAAGTCGCAGGACTGGACCTCAACGCTGAGCAGTTGGCTGAGTTGGAAAAAGTCGCTGCCGAAGCGGGTCATTCTGTGATAACGTGTCAGGTTGACATCACACAGACTGACAAATTGGCAGAATGTTTCGAGCAGTTGGCCGAAGAACACGGCGGCATTGGCATTCTGGTCAACAATGCCGGTATCACGCGCGACCGCCTGATGATCCAGATGGACGAAGAGGATTTTGACAAGGTGGTCACCGTGAATCTGCGAGCCGCGTTTGTCGCAACACGCATTGCGGCACGGTCGATGGTTCGCAATAAATTTGGCCGTTTGATCCATATCAGTTCTGTCGCCGGAGTGATGGGCCAGGCCGGTTCGGCAAATTATGCCGCCAGCAAGGCTGGACTGATCGGCATGTCAAAATCCATCGCACGGGAAGTCGGGAAAAAGAACGTAACCTCCAATTGCATCGCCCCCGGATTTATCATGACTGACATGACCCAGATGCTCCCGGATGCGGTTAAAGATGCCGCCAAGGGCGTCATTCCCATGAAACGCTTTGGAAAACCCAAAGAAATCGCCCGAGCGGTGGCCTTTCTCGCTTCGGACGATGCCGGCTATATTACCGGCCAGGTTCTGTGTGTCGACGGCGGCATGGCTATGTAAGAAATTTGCTAAAAAAAGATTGAAAACCCGTTGTTGGGCCGGTATAGTACCGCCGAACATAAAACAAGTGAAATGACAACCGAAATTCAATAAATCTTTTGATTTAAGGAGATTACAATGTCAGATGTAAACATTCAGGAAAAGGTGATTGAGATCGTCAGCGAGCAGATGGGTGTGGATAAAGCGGAAATCACCCGTGAAACATCATTTATCAATGACCTGAACGCCGATTCTTTGGATACTGTCGAATTAGTCATGGAGTTTGAAGACGAATTTGACATGAGCATTCCGGACGAGGAAGCTGAAAAGATTCAGACCGTTGGCGCTGCAATTGACTACATCGACCAGATCATGAAGAGCCAGAAAGACTAAGGAGCATCATGGTCGAGCGTCGAGTTGTTATTACAGGATTGGGATGCGTTACTTCGTTAGCCGAATCCCATGAGAAACTGTTTGAATCGCTGTGTCAGGGGAAAAGTGGGATTTCCTATATCGAGTCCTTTGACACCGCTGAGTTTCCCGTCAAGATCGGCGGCGAAGTGAAGGCCTTCGCTGCGGGCAAATATATCAATGCCCGTGAATCAAAACGGATGGACCGTTTCACACAAATGGCGATGGCAGCATCTGTTCAGGCCGTCAAGGATAGCGGTCTGGACTTTGAGAAAGAAGACAAGCATCGCGCCGGCGTCATTGTGGGTACTGGTATCGGGGGCATCAAGGAGATCGAAGACCAGCATATTCGCCTGCTGAATAAAGGCCCTCGAAAGGTCTCGCCCTTCTGTGTCCCTAAATTGATGGGCAATGCGGCCTGCGGCTGTATTTCCATCGAATATGGTCTCAAAGGCCCAAACCTGTGCGTGGTTACGGCGTGTGCTTCGGCAAGTCACGCCATCGGCGAAGCATTCTGGAATGTGCTGGCAGGTCGTTCGGACATCTGCATCACAGGCGGATCCGAAGCGGCATTAACTCCCGTTGGGCTGGCTTCTTTTTGTGCATTGAAAGCGCTCAGTACACGAAATGATGAACCCCAGGTTGCATCCCGCCCCTTCGATAAAGACCGTAACGGTTTCGTCCTTGCCGAAGGCGCTGGCATATTGATCCTGGAAGAGTATGAACACGCAAAAAAACGTGGAGCCAAAATTTATGCCGAACTGTTGGGCTATGGGGCAACCGGCGACGGGTATCATATCACTGCCCCGTTAGAGGATGGTTCCGGCGCCGCCAAAGCGATGGAAATCGCCCTGCGGCAGGCTAAATTGGATCCTGAAAAGATCGATTACATTAATGCACACGGAACCAGTACCCAACTGAACGATGCCGGCGAGAGCAAAGCGATCCGATCGGTATTCGGCGATCATGCCTATAATCTGGCGATCAGTTCCTCTAAAAGCTGCTTAGGCCACTCGCTCGGAGCTAGCGGTGCTGTCGAGTTGATCGTCTGCGCAAAAACAATTGAAAAGAAACGAATTCACCCAACCTCTAACTTACAGGAGGTTGGTGCCGATTGTGATCCGAAGATGGATTTTGTTCCGGGTCAGGCACGTGATATTGAGGTGCAATACGCACTCAGCAATTCACTTGGCTTTGGCGGTCACAATTGCAGTTTGATCATCGGCAAAGTTTAGATACATAATACACGACAGTAATTCTTCAACCCCGGTTCAGAAAAAAATCGGGGTTGTTTTTTTTTCTGACTTAAACTACATTGATGGTGATATGAACCTGATTTGGTCACAATACGCTGATTTTCTGGATCAAATGTCGCTTCTGTGGGCGATAATACTCCTTCCTGTGGGGTTGCTCGTCTTGATAAAGGGCGCCGATTGGCTCGTCGATGGCGCTGTC
>JBDLJN010000036.1:0-18788 GCA_039714335.1 Planctomycetota bacterium | reverse complement strand
TGGTTGCTGATCCCTGTTTTTTTTGTCGGACTCTTATTCTATCTGATTGTTGTCTGCGGCGCCATCATGGCGTATGTGACCCATCGCAATTCCCGGGTTGCTGATTTCGAAAAGGTTCTGTCTACAGATCACCTTCGGAGCCTGCTTGTCAATCCGAGTCGAAAGATTGAAAAATCCAGCCACGGCATCAGCTTTATTACCGGCCACGGCAATGAAGTGCCGATGCCGGAACCCCAAAGCGCCGAGATGGAGGGATTTATACTTGTATGTGACTTGATCGATGATGCCGTCTGGAACCGTGCGGATACGGCACGTCTTATTCCGCAGGGAGAAGAGTACGCTGTTGTTTATGAAATTGACGGGAAGGCCGCAAAGCAAGACCCGAAGCTGCGGGCTGAAGTGGACAGCTTGATCTATTATGCCAAGCAATTGGCCGGTTTGGATGTCGAGGAAAAGCGGAAGCCCCAAAAAGGACGTTTTACGGCGATTCTTCCCGACCATGACAAAACTGACTGGGAAGTCTCTACCTCCGGCTCTACCGCAGGCGAACAAATTCGGTTCGGAAGAGCCTCAGAACTCGTCTCCCGAAAAGTTGCAGATCTTGGCTTGAACGAAAACCAGCTTGAGGCGGTTCGCAGCCTCCGTGATATTGAAAGCGGTCTCATTCTTGTTTCCGGTCCCAAAAAGAGCGGGCTGACCACCACCTTTTATACCTTGCTGGGCAATCACGACCCGTTTATGAATAATATTAATACGCTGGAAAAGAATCCGGCGGCCGAACTGCAGAACATTACCCAGTTTACCTACAGTTTAAGCGATACCGGTACAACTACCTTTGCCCGCCAACTGCAAAGTATTTTCCGAAAGGGCCCGGATATTGTCGGTGTGGGTGCTTGCGAAGATTCTCAAACCGCCAGTTTGGCCAGTTCAGGTGCCAAAGATGGCCGTATTGTTTATGTGGCCATGGAGGCGACCGCTGTCAGTGACGCGATGGAAAAGTGGCTTAAATTCGTTGGCGATAACAATCTGATTGCTGACACACTGGCGGCCGTCATCAATCAGCGGCTTGTCCGAAAACTATGCAGCGACTGCCGCGTGTCGTATCAGCCCAATCCGGCACTCTTTAAGAAATTTAATATCCCGTCCGAAGAAACCTGTACATTTTACCGTCCCGGCGAAATCGAGTACGATAAACACGGCAAGCCCATTGTGTGTGAGACATGCCAGGGAACAGGATTTTACGGACGGGTTGGTTTATTTGAAACAATTCGTATTGACGATGAATTGCGAGAGGTGATTCGCAAGGCCAAATCCATCAAGGATATTTCCTCGGCGTTTCGTCGTGCGAAGATGTTGTATATGCAGGAACAGGCGATCAAAAAAGTTTCGTCGGGAGAGACTTCCATCAACGAAGTGATCCAATGTTTTGCGACAAAGGCTAAAAAGTAGATTTCTTGCTAAACTGGAGTTAAGTCTATGGCACTGGTAATTGTTCTATTGGTTTTGGTATTAACATTTGCGTTTTTTCACCTGAAATGCACGATGATGCAGTCTTTCGTGATGCTGTGGTCGTCGGTTGTGTCGACCATTCTTGCATTCAGTTTTTATGAATTTGTTGCGGAGTTGCTGGTGTCGCGCGGCTATGGTCTGCAATGGGCTCACTGCGGCAGCTATCTGGTCGTTTTTATCGCCGGTTTTGCTTTATTGCGGACGGTATCCGAGTTTTTGATCGGAACTAAAATCGACCTTGGCGATGCGGTGAAAGCGTCCACTGCGGCCGTTTGCGGATTACTGACGGGGCTTATTTTTTCAGGCAATCTTCTGGTTGTCATGGGGATGCTGCCGATGCAGGGCAAGGTGTTTTACAGCCGGTTTGATCCTTCAGAGCCGGTTGTACTGAGCCAGCCCAAGGCGCCTGCACTGGCTACCGATGGATTTGTCTCCGGTCTGTACGGCCTGATCAGTTCAGGGTCCATGAAGTCGGATAAAAGCTTCAGGGTTTATCATGCCGACTATCTGTCCCAAATTCACTTAAATAAGCTCAAGGTCAAAGATAAGGTCTTGACCGTCAGTTCGCGCGAAGCCATCGAAATGCCATCGAAAAAGAAGCAGCCGGTACGAAGCAAAGCGTTCGACGATAAAGAATATATCGTGGTTCGGATGGGCATCAAAGGGAAAAAGATCGATAAAGGCGGTGCCAACAACGCTTCGGGCAAGATCGAGTTCTTCCCGGCCCAAATCCGGCTGATCGTCAAGGACGATATGCCCGGATTGTCAGACAACCTCATGGCCGGATCGGCGAAGGCCCTGCCTCCGGTGGGATTTTTGAAAGACGGCCGCCTGGTAAAGGTCGAGTTGGATAAAATACAATCACCGGACTCCAAAGAGCAAAAAGAGCAAGTGTTGTGGCTGGATGTTGCTTTTGATGTGCCGCAGAACCATAAACCGGTTCTGATTCAGTTCAAACAAAATGCTGTCGCTGACCTGACATCTTACAAGGTGGTTGAAAGCACACCGGAGATCGAGAGCGCTTTAGACAGCGATGACGAGGAAAAAGAAGGGTAAGTTACAAAAGAGGCGAGTTTTTTTCTGAGCGAGAGAAAGTCCCGTCATCTGAAGGCGGGACCCTTAAAACAAATATTGGCTTAGGCGCAGAGAGCGATTTCTTCTAAATCCACTTCTACCAGGTGTTCCAGGTACAGATCAAGATCCTCCACGGAGAATTGGTCCAAAAAATCCTGTTTGGCAGTCTTGTTGATTTCCATGATGCAATCGATTATTTCGTACTTACTCATCCGTAGTGACTCCATAACAAACTTTTTCAGCGTCCGTAACGTTAGTAAGGATATCGGGCATCGAAGCGTTTTTTCTTGAGCGTAGAACCCATTAAACTTCCTGGGAAGACTTTTTTTCGCGGACACAATATCTACGACGGCGATCTTCGGCAAACACATAATATTGGAAAAGTCGTTTTCGGAGTTGGAAGAGGTCCAATAAAAACAATATGAGCGATGTATAAAGACAGAGGGATTTTTCAGAATATTTATTTATTTTTTTGGTATAATCAACATTTCGTGATTTTGCGTATACTATTGAGTCGGATTTATGTTGGAACTGCGGGACAATCTGTTTAATGCAAGACAGTCGCGGCATCAGCCAAAACTGAAGTTGTGGCGATATGCCGGACTGATGCTTACGTACCGGTGCTCGGCGGCGTGCAGATTTTGCTATTACTATTGCAGCCCCCAAGCCGGCGGCTTGATGTCGGTGGATACGGCGATCCGGTCGTGGGAGGGGTTGGTTCGGATCGCCGGCAACAGCGCGAAGGTTCACATCACCGGCGGCGAACCCTTTCTGTACTTCGACCGTCTGGCTCAAGTTTGCGAACAAGCTCATCGGCTGGGATTAACGCCGGTCGACTCGATTGAAACCAATGCCGGTGTCTGGAACAGTGCCGACGATCTCAAAGAAAAGCTCCGATTTCTGGATGCCAGGGGGATGAACCGCCTCAAGGTCAGTTGGGATGCTTTCCACGAGGAGTATATTGACATTGAAAAGGTTCGGGCGTTTATTTCGATTGCCGAAAATGTCCTTGGCCCGGAACGCGTGCTGGTTCGCTGGAAGAAGCACCTGGAGAACCCAACGGGGATTCGGCAGCAGGAAGAAAGCCGAAAGCAATCGATATTGCTGGCGGCTCTTGCGGCGGATTCGTGCCGATTTACCGGTCGGTCGGCTGAGGCGCTGGCCCCGCTGGCCTGCCGGCATAAGCCGGACGATTTTCAGGACAGGCACTGTCAAAACGCGATTTTAGGCTCCAAAGGGGTCCATATCGACCCCTACGGCAATGTTTTCAATGGTCAGTGCAGCGGAATGGTCGTTGGTAATATAGGCAAGACGCCTCTGGAGGTACTCTGGAAAACGTTCGAGCCGGACCGGGCCGATTTTTGGCGGACGCTCTATCGCAATGGGCCGTTCGGATTTTTGGAGATTGCCGGGGCAAAAGGGTTCAAGATACAGGACCAGTATGCCTCCAAGTGCCATCTTTGTACAGACATTCGACGTTTTTTCTTTGACAATAGGGTTTATCCAACGATAATTGCTCCCAGTGATTGTTATGGACATAAACTTCCAGATACCGGAGAATGTTCTTGACCGATAAGGACATGACAAACTATGACACGATTTTAGGACGCGTGGTCGTTGACCAGCGTTTTTGCACCGAGGACGAAGTGCGTGAATGTGTTGATGAGAAAAAAAAGCGTGCTGCGGACAACCCTGCCACGCTTGAACGTGTGCTTCTTGAAAAGCAGTTCATTACAAAGACCCAGATGCTTCGTTTGCGGAACATGATCCGCGAAAGCAAGGGTGTCTCCACCCAGATTCCCGGTTACAAAATTCTCGGCAAACTGGGATCGGGTGCGATGGCTGTTGTGTATAAAGCCAAACAGGTCTCACTGGATCGCACGGTTGCAATCAAAGTACTGCCTAAAAAATTCGTTCAAAAATCCGATTATGTTGAACGGTTTTATAAAGAGGGCCGTCTTGCTGCCAAGATGAACCATAACAATATCGTTCAGGCGATTGACGTGGGTGAGATTGGCGGGCTGTATTACTTTGTGATGGAGTATGTCGAAGGAAAAACCCTTTATGACGATTTGTCAAAGGGGAAGATCTTTAATGAAGAGGACGCCCTGGATCTGATTCTTCAGTTATCCAGTGCACTGAACCATGCCCATTCTCTCGGCTTGGTCCACCGTGATGTCAAGCCCAAAAACATCATGATCAATAATGAGAATGTGATTAAATTGGCTGACATGGGGCTGGCTCGTGAAACGTCTGATATCAAAGCAGCCAAGAACGAACAGGGCAAAGCGTTCGGCACCCCCTATTATATTGCTCCGGAGCAGATTCGAGGGTTAGTGGATATTGACGGGCGGGCGGATATTTATGCGTTGGGTGCCACATTGTTTCACATGGTGACCGGCCGGGTGCCGTTTGAGGCGGGCACGCCATCGGAAGTAATGAAAAAACATCTGAAGGAGCCCCTGACGCCGCCGGACCATATCAATACGGCGCTGACCGCGGGAATCTCCGAGGTCGTTGAGGGGATGATGGCGAAAGACCGCGACAACCGATACAGGAACATGGAGGAACTGATAACTGACCTGCGAGCGGTAAAGGAAGGCCGTCCGCCGCTGTTGGCGAGGCAGAAGTTCAATGTTGAGGCCCTCGAACAACTGGAAGAAGGAATGGCGCTCGAAACGATGGTCGGCAAAGAAAAAATGTACTCCGAAGAACTTATCGGCAAATATCGCATGTTTATTGTTATCCTGGGGGCGCTGTCGGCTATTCTGGCGCTGGCCGTTTTACTCCTGTTGATGCTGAAGAAGTAGACATCCCCGTTGCCGCGGTGGCTGCAGATTTTCTTGAATTGCTCTAAAGCGGCTGTCGGCTTACTTCATCTGAACCACCGCCGCATATCCCCCATCGTGGTCGAGCGTTTCCGGGGCTGCTGTTGCCGGCAGCGTCAATTTTTCAGTTAGCAGCGCAAACTGATTGTGTTTAGCGAGGAACCGGCGAATTGGCTGCTGGTTTTCACTGGCTTGAACACTGCAGGTTGAGTAAAGGATCTTGGTCTGAGGCCGTGCCAGAGCAGCGGCTTTGTGCAGCAGTTCCTGCTGGATAGTGCGAAGCTTTTCAACCGCTTCCGGTTTCCATCGCCACCGTGCTTCCACCCGGCGTGCCAGCACACCGGTATTCGAACACGGCACATCCAGCACGATGGCATCCAGGTATTTTTGTTTTTTGGCGAACGGTTCAATGCGATTCGGCGGGATGACCTCAACGGATTGAAGCCGCAGCCGTTTGGCGTTTTCGCGAACACGACCGAGCCGCCTGGCATCAATGTCACTGGCGGCGATGACGCCTTGATCCTGCATCAGCATTGCCAGCGAGACGCATTTACCGCCCGGCGCGGCGCACAGGTCTAATACCGTCCAGTCGGGCTGAGGATTCAGCATGGCAACAGCATTTGATGCCGTTGTGTCCTGAATATAAAAAAGGCCCTCCAGATAAGCGTCGCTTCTATTGATCTTTCCGGTGCCGCGGATACGAATGATGTCATTGATACGTTCGTTTACAAGCGCTTCTTCGTTGAGTTTTTTTGTCAGGGCTTCGGGTGTAATGCAAAGCGTGTTCGGCCGGAGGATCACGGAAGGGTGCCGGTTGGATGCGAAACAGACCTGCCGGGTTTGCTCCGGCCCAAATGCCGTCAGCCATTCATTGACAAGCGTCTGCGGCAGAGAAAAAGTGGCGCTGAAATACTGCGGGGTTTCTTTATCCGGATCGGGCAAGAGATCGATGTTGAAAAGACAGCCGGTCTGGGAAGTCTGCGGGATCAGCCTGCGGCCATGGCCCGGCTCGCATGGCGATTGCCGGTTTTCGATAGCCCGCTGAACATTTCGCAGAACGGCATTGATAAACCCGGCTGTTTTTTTTGAGCTTGTTTTGCGTGCCAGTTCGACGGCCTCGTTGAGGATCGCATAGTCCGCGGTTTCCGGGGCGTACACAAGCTCATACGTGCCGATCCGCAGCAAATTCCAGTGCGCCGGTTTTACCCGGTCCGTTTCGATCGTCGCACATTGAGTCAGAACACGATCAATGGCACTGCGGTTTCGTATGACGCCAAAGACAATGTCCGTGGCCTGAGCGGGCCGGTCGGTGCGCTCCAGCAGACGGCTCAAGACCGTCGCGGTATCGTGGCGGCCGATGTCGCACTGATTCAGGGTTTTCCACGCGGTGTTTCGTGCAGTTAGGGTTTGTCCGGTTTTCATCAGAACGATCCGTTCAGCGCCTTTTCGGCCGAAAGAAACAGATCGCCCGGTTGACACTGGTGTCCGTTGACATAGGACTCAAAGTCCATCAGATGTGATCCAGCGGGCTTGAGTTCGAGTATTTCAAGCGTGCCATCGCCGCAAATGACATTGAGATTTTCATCCAGTGCGCCGCAAATATCGCCTTGTTCTGCGGTTCGCGGTACGGCGCGCGCCTTGGAGATGGCGACCCGCCAGCTTTTTCCGGTTTTGGAACAGACATACACGCTTTGAGCTGCGGGCCAGGGCCACAGACCGCGAATCTGATTCACGATCTCATCGGCTGACTTGTCCCAGTCGATGTAGCCATCTTGCTTTTTCAGTTTCGGGGCGGAGGTAACCTGCGTTTCATCCTGTTCGAGATATTCCACCGAATCGGCAGCAAACTGATCGATGCTTTTCAGCAATACCGGTACCGCGAGTGCCGACAGTTTGTCGTGAATACATTTAACGGTGTCATCCGGCCCAATGGGTGTTTTGTCCTGTGCCAATATCAGTCCCGCGTCCATGCGGTCGGCCAGCGTAATCATGCTGATGCCGGTTTCGGTTTCGCCGTTAATGATCGCCCAGTGGATCGGCGCCGCACCGCGGTACTTCGGCAGCAATGAGGCGTGGACGTTGACCGCGCGGTGCTTTTGGAGACCGATGACCTCCTGGCCGATCTTTTGTCCGAACGCGATGACGACCATCAGGTCCGCCTTTACGTCGGCGACCTGCTGAACCATATCCGGGGTATTGATGTTTTCTGCTTCAATGCACCGGACATTGTTTTGGCTGCACCAGACATCGACATCGGTATGATGCGGCCTGCTTCGGTGCCTGCCTGCCGGTCGTGCCGGTTGCGTAAACGCCCCGACGAGTTCGTGCTCGCTGTGACAAATGGCCTCCAGACACGGGATGCCAAACTGTGCTGATCCTAAAAATACAATTCGCATTGGGTTATAAATTTTCTGTGCGTGTTTTCTCGTATTCTGCTTCGAGTTGTTTGAGCCGGCGCTTGGCTCGGAGTTTGGCGGCGGCCCCGAGGCGGTCCTTGATCATGCGTCCTTCAAGGTGGTCGTATTCATGCTGAAACGCACGCGCTAATAAATCCTCGCCGACTTCGGCGAACTCATTGCCATCCAGGCCGGTCGCGGTCACGGTGCATTTCGCATAGCGTTTGATTTTGCCGTAAATACCCGGCAGCGACAAACATCCTTCTTCATGGGTGACAATGGGGCCTTCCACCTTGATCGTGGGATTGATATAGACCTTTGCACTTTCTCTGGTTCCGTCAATGGAAACAACAAAAATACGCAGGTTGACCCCCGCCTGCGGCCCGGCCAATCCGACGCCCTTGGTCTCGATCATAATATCGATCATCCGGTCAGCCAGTTGGCGGATATCATCGTTGATTTCCTCAATCGGCTTGGCATTTTCGCGCAGCACCGCCGTCGGATACTTCGTTAAACAGCATTTAGAATAGTCAGTCATGAAGCCAATGCTCCTTTATGGCTTAATTGTTAGCTGAATCAGGTTCGTCGAATTCATCACCTCGGAAGGTTGAGCCGAGGTAGCTCTTTTTGACCAGTTCGTTCTGGATAATATCTTTCGGGGCGCCGTGGGCGATGACCTTGCCGTGGTCCATGATATAGGCCTTGTCGGCAACTTCAAGCGTGCGTTCCACGTTGTGATCGGTGATCAGGATACTCACGCCGGAAGCAACCAGCCGGCGAATCTCCCCCTGCAGTTCTTCGACCGCGATCGGGTCCACGCCGGAAAACGGTTCATCCAGCAAAATCAGCGACGGATTGGTCACCATCGCCCGGGCGATCTCCAGTTTGCGGCGTTCCCCGCCGGACAGAAAGCGGGCCTGACTGTGGACAACCTCGGTTAAGCTGAAACGCTCGATAAGATCGTCAGCCCGGCGTTTACGTTCGCTGCGGCTGATCGCCATCGTTTCCAAAATCGCCAGCAGGTTTTCTTTGACCGTCAGCCGCTGGAAGACGCTGGGTTCCTGTGACAGATAACCCATGCCCAGGCGGGCGCGTTTGTACATCGGAAGTTTGGTCACATCATGGCCTTCAAAATGAACCGTCCCGCCATCCGGCACGATCATGCCGATGCACATCCGAAACGAGGTGGTCTTGCCGGCGCCGTTGCGGCCCAAAAGCCCCACAATGGACCGCTGGCCCACCGTAATGTTGACCTCGTTCACGACGGTTCGCCCGGAGTATTTTTTCACGAGTCCATGCGTTTCCAAAAGCGTCATATCAACCAAAGCAACTCTCCTGTGCTATTTAAAATGTTGCCAAAACTCTTAAAACTGCGACATTATACCACCATTTCGGATAATACCAAAAGGGTTTTTTAAGGGTCTGAAAAGGGATTATTCCATCAAAACCGGCCATTTCGCGGTTTTTTCGCGATTATCTGAAAAAACGCGGGACTTGACGCTATTTACAGAATCACCCTCTTTTTGTTGAGTTTTTGAGGGTAATTCTGTACAATACTCCGACACAAGAGAGCGCATTAGGCAGCGAGGACCTGGACAAAGAAGAGGAAAGGATATCAAATGAAACGGCCAAGATTCGAGAGGTATTTCCAGATCGCAGTGATCGGTCTGTTCACATCGGTTATTTCGTTATCTGCCGCCGAGACAGAAACAGACTATATGGCTATTCTGCTGCAGGGCAAAAAGATCGGCCATGCCGTCCATATTCGGGCGGTCGAAAGCGACAAAATAATCACCACTGAACGTTTTTCCATGACCCTGGGCCGCGGCGGGCAGGCGGTAACCGTGGCCTCTCAGGAAAAACACATTGAAACACCCGACGGCAAGCCGCTGGGCTTTGAGATGAGCTTGACCACCAGCGGCGTCGAACAAAAGACCACCGGAACCGTTCAGGACGGCAAGGCAACAATTTCCCGGCAGGTGATGGGGCAGGCTCAGGAACTGACCGTGGACTGGCCCGCCGGTGCAATGCTGAGCGAAGGACTGCGGAAAACAGGAATCAAACACGGGCTGGCATCCGGCACTGCTTATGAAGTCAGCCTGTTCCGTCCGGATATGCTGACCACGGTGGAAGCGAAGGTCGAAGTCGGCGAAAAGAAAAAGATCGCCCTTCTGCTCGGCAGGCAAAAAGATCTGACCGAAGTGAAAACGACAATGTCTGTGCAGGGTCAGCAGATTGTGGTGACCGGTTATGTGGATGAGCAGTTAAAAGCGATAAAAACATTGGTGCCGATGATGGGGATGGAGTTGGAGATGGTGGCGTGCGATGAGGCCTTTGCCAGGCAGGAAAACGCCATCGTCGATTTTCTGGAAAAACTCAGCATTGCCAGCCCGGTTAAATTGATAAATCTACCTGTGATCGAATCGGCTGTTTACACACTCAAGCCCACCACGGACACCAAGCTTGAACTTCCGATCTCATCGACCCAGACGGTCGAGGTAACCGAGACCGGGCTCATCGTAACGGTGACGAAACTCCAACCGCCGAAAGAGATTGCCTTTCCTTATAAAGGGGATGATCCAAAAGCGCTTGAAGCCCTCAAAGAAACCGATTACATGCAAAGTACGAATAGAACCATCATTGATCTGGCCAAGCGCGCTGTTGGCGAAACAAAGGACGCCGCCGATGCGTCCCGCCAGATCGAGGCGTTTGTGGACGGCTATATTACCCAGAAAGATTTGTCGGTGGGGTATGCGTCCGCGGCAGAGGTGGCCCAAAGCCGACAGGGCGACTGCTCCGAACATGCGGTGCTGGCTGCGGCGATGTGCCGGGCGGTCGGCATTCCGGCAAGGATCGTCTGCGGTGTGGTCTATGCGGACACTTTTCTTGGCAAGCAGAGTATTTTTGGCGGCCATATGTGGGTCGAGGTCTATCTGGACGGCGACTGGTACGGGCTGGATGCGACGCGGTCCGAACAGGCCGGCTTTAGCCCCGGGCATATCGCACTGGCTCACGGCAACGGGGATCCGACGGACTTCTTCGGCCTGGTCAATACATTGGGATGCTTTGAAATTGAAAAGATCACGTTGAATAAAAAGAAACCGGCAGCAGAAAAAGCAATCGAGCCGAAAAAAAACGGAGAATAATATGGAAAAGTGTAACTGCGAAAATCATGAGTGGCATTTGTGTCAACTGTCTGGCAAAGGACTGCACAAAGACAGCCCCGACCAATACGCCCATTTGGTGCAAAACCCTGAATTCGTCTGCAAAAGCTGCGGGCGCGTCGCCGCCAAAAAAGAAAGTCTCTGCGCCCCGGTCAAGCTCGGCACCTGGGAAGAATAGCAACAGCGCGAGGGCGCAAGCCCTCCGATATAATGCCGGCATATTTGCTTATGGATTAGCGGTTTCGGATGCTTTACAAAACTGCCTGATTTTGGTACAATGAGTGTATGATCCAAAAGATTGTTACAAAGAAGGATTTGCAATCTCATGATGAGATTCGACAGAATCGGGCGTACTGGCTGAGTCGCCCGCCCGCCGAACGCATTGCCGCAGTGGAGTTTTATCGGAGACAGGTTTATGGAGATAACTATCCCCAGCGACTTCAAAGAGTTGCTCGCGTTGCTAAACTCGCATAACGTCGATTATATCATTGTCGGGGCCTACGCGTTAGCATTGCACGGTCATCCTCGTTTTACTGGCGATCTGGATATCTATGTAAAACCGGATTCTCAAAACGCATCACAGATATTAGCTGCTCTAAAAGAATTTGGGTTCGGCTCGCTTGAACTCGAAGAAAAAGACTTCACAGAACTCCATCGGGTCATCCAATTAGGAGTTCCGCCGGTTCGCATCGACCTGTTGACATCGCTGACCGGGCTGACATGGGACGATGCTGTGGTCGGGCAATTGAAGGGTGAGCTTGGCGGCGTTCCGGTGTTCTTTCTGGGTAAGCCGGAATATGTTCGCAACAAAAAAGCCCTGGGCCGCCACAAAGACATCGCAGACGCGGAAACTATCGAAGAAGAAGATGAGTAATACAAATGAAACACAAAAAACATATAATCTTTTATTCAATCTACTTAATTAGTTTAAGTGTTTTTTGTGGATGCAAAGATAAATCTCACGAAGATTTTTATAACGAAGACAACGCGCGCGAGCCCAATAAAACCATTTGCGTTGACTATGAAACACGTTTTCCCAAATATGACTGTACACCCAAAGGTCCAACCCTTAAGACATATCAAGTAAAAGCAAGATTTGTTGAAAAGGGAATCTTGTATGATAATGACTACAAAAAAGAAATGCTTGAGTCTTTCATGCGTAGAGACAAGAAAACATATGAAAAATTAAAAAATGAATTTGATGGATGGTTCGATTTTGACGACACCATTATACATTTGAGTTTTTGTCAAAAATAGAAGGTTTCAAGTATAAGAGAGGACAATGCTTTGCAGCCGGCCGCAATAGGACGGGTTATTCGGATAGGCTCTTAATATCTTAATAACAAATCAGGATGTAAATAAACCCGGGTTTACAAAAACGATCATTAATGTTCCTGATTTTGAGAATAAAAGCGTTGTGTTATTAACCATCACAGATGAATTACCATTTGGGTGGGAAGGAATAAAAGATTCTTACGAACAAGGCATTCTTGCTCTTATGGGATGTCTTCGGGTAGGTCCCGTGGTGTCTGAAAAATGACACATGATTCATAGCATTGTAATGGAAAAGGACAGATTGGACAGAATCAGGAGATCTTTTATGCAGGTAAAATATTATACAAGCAAAGGCAGTATTTATGTCCATGAGATTGCAGGGGAGAATGAATTCTGGTTCAAGCAAGACACACATGGTGATATCCACCCTTTAATTGGGGGCATTCATATCTCAAGAAAGAGACTTCAGGAACTGGTGAGTGAGTACCCATCTACATTGTTAGACAAAACCTACTGCTTTGATGTGGGGGTTGAACAGGAGTTTTTTGAAGATGCCAAGAGAGAGGCGTATCCAGACAGGATTCATGGGGACGAAACGATCATCTGCTTTCTGATAAAGAGAAACTCGAACTGTTATGCCATAGGCTGCAGTAGTTTGGTGCAAAAGATTGAGAAGATCGAGTAGGGACAAGTGATCAATTTTGGAGTCACAGAACAAAAAAAGAAAGGGTTGGAGCAGCGCATGCTGCAATGTGGCTTACTGGAGGGGGATCTGAAAGAAACATTTGTCCGCAGTGGAGGTGCCGGAGGGCAAAAAGTCAATAAAACTTCGACCTGTGTTCACTTAAAACATATTCCCACAGGCTTGGCAGTCAAAGTGCAAAAAAGTCGCAGCCAGGGACTCAATCGATTTTACGCACGAAGACAGCTGTGTGAACTGCTTGAGAACAAACAGCTGGGTAAGGACAGTCCTGAAGCCAAAAGAATCGAAAAGATCAAAAAACAGAAGGGCCGAAGAAAGAGGAGGCAACGTTGAGTGTTTCGATGTATTGAGCCAGCAGGATTTTGCTAGAGTGTCTAAAGAGAAGGAACAAGAAAAAAGCCAACCTCCTGCCGGAGATTGGCTTTTAATCTATAATAGTAAAAAAATACTTTTTACAGATCCTGAGGCTTAACCGTACTTCTCCTGTTTGCATCTGTCCTTGCAATAGCAGCATCCAGAGCAGCATAGACTACATCATTCAGTGCAGAAATAGCATCTGATGATGTCATCTTTTTCTTGCTCTTGATATAAGCTTTTACCTTGCTGGCGACTACCAGAGTTTCCTTGCAAGCCTTCTTTTTAGCAACTTTCTTTTTTGCTTTCTTCTTTGCCATTTCTTTACATCCTTGTACAAAATCCCATTTTCCTAAAAAAGCTAACGATTAGCTCTTTTACATTAACTATAGAGGCTTAACATTCTGGGCACAGGGCCCTTTCTTGCCTTCCCCTACTTCATACTCCACTGCCTGACCATCATTGAGATCCTTAAATCCTTCCATTTGAATGTCTGTGTGATGGACAAACAATTCATTTCCCCCGTCATCCGGAACAATAAACCCAAATCCCTTTTTACCATCAAACCATTTTACCGTGCCTGTTGCCATGACTACTACTCCTAAAACGAATCTTTAATATTGACTAAAATACACTCACAAAGCCATTTTGACTGCTTTTGAGTGGGATTACAATAGAATAATAGTGAAAAATGCAAGTTAATGAACCATTTCTGAAATATCTCTCAGGCCGACGACGGCGGGCCGGGGTGATTTGAAGGGCAAATCGCAGGTTCGGGCGGCACGGTCAAGATGTGCTTGGCCGTGGGAATACTGTAAAATCTATTCAAACTGAATGTCATTCAGCACGAATTGCAGGTTGGTTTGGCCGTTGTAGGTGTTGTACTGCGGTTCGAAGGCGACGCTGAAGGTGTCGGTTTCCAGCAGTTTCTTTTCCAGCTTGCCCATGCCGAATCCGATGCACCGCACGGCCCCGCTGGCATCGGAGATCGAGATCTGCAGGTGGTCATTGCGGGCCCCGACGGTTCGCGGCGGAGCGATCAGCTTCACGCCCCGCGCCGCAAAGACCGGCTTGGGATTGCCCGCCCCGAACGGCTCTAAGGTATTCAGCTCCTTCATCACGCGTTTATCAAAATCCGCGACCTGCGTTTCCGCGTCAATCTCCAAAAACGATTCCAGCATTTCATGGTCCAGGTTTTCATGTGCGTATGCCTCGATTGCCTCGGCAAACGCGGCGATACGATTTGTCTCGATCTTCAGTCCCGCCGCCATGGCGTGTCCGCCGAAACTGAGCAGATGCTCACCGCAGGCGGTCAGCGCCCCGTGCAGGTTAAACCCGGCAATCGAACGCCCCGACCCCTGCCCGACGCCGTCGGTGGTATTGATCAGGAGGGTGGGGCGGTAAAAGGTGTCGATGACTTTCGATGCCACGATCCCGATCACGCCGGTGTGCCAGTTCTCATCGCTCAGGACGATGGTCTTACGATCCGGGTGATTGAGTCCTGCCTGGATGATCCGCTGTTTGGCCTGCTTGAAAATATCCCGCTGACATTTTTGCCGCAGGCGATTTTGGTCCTTGAGATATTGGGCGATCTGCATGGCCCGCATTTCGCTGTCGGTGGTCAGCAGTTCCACCGCCAGCCGCGCGTGTCCCATGCGTCCGGCGGCATTCAGCATCGGGGCCAGCCGAAACGCGACCGCGTAACTGTCCACATCGGACGCCTGTACTTGGGCCGTCTGCACCAGCGTGCGAATGCCGACTAAGCTGGAGTTTTCCAGCGCCTTCAGTCCGTACCCGGCCAGCACGCGGTTTTCCCCGCGCAGATCCACAACATCCGCAATCGTGCCGATGCCCGCCAGTGTTGTCGCGTTCAGCAGGTATTGCCGCAGTTCGCCAGGCAGCTGGCCGCCTTGTTTGTGTCGATTGGCAATGGCCCAGGCCAGCTTAAAGGCCACCATCGCGCCTGCTGAGTGCGGATTGCCGTAGTCCGGGTCCAACCGCGGGTGTACAACGGCTTCGGCTTCCGGCAGATGTTCGCCGGGCTCGTGATGATCCGTGACGATGACCTCGATGCCCAGTTCGTGTGCCAAGCCGACCTCTTCGATGCCGGTGATGCCGCAATCGACGGTGATCATCAGTTCCGTCCCGCCCTCGGCCAGCTGCCGCACGGCATCGGCGTTCAGGCCGTAGCCCTCATCCATGCGGTGCGGGATGTAATAATCGACTTGTGCGCCCAGTATTTTCAGCAAATGCCACAGGATCGCCGTACTGGTGATGCCGTCCACGTCATAATCGCCGTAGATGGAGATCTTTTTGCCGTTTTCAATCGCTGCTCCGATACACTCGGCCGCTTCGGGCACGCCGAACATGCGTTCCGGCTCGATCAGGTCGGTCAGTTTGGGGGATAAAAATGAACGGGCATGGTCGGCTTTGTGGAGTTGTCGGTTGATGAGGACCTGTGCGATCAGCGGCGAAACCTCCAGCGACGCAGCGAGCGTTTCCGCGTCACCGTTTGTCGGCTGAACCTGCCAAACCCTTTTTTGCATCCCTGCCGCGATCTTACGCATGTCTTTTCAGACCCTCATGAACGATTATTGCCAAAGCAGTTAGTATATCGACACATGCGGCCAAAGTCAATGAATCTTCGTTCTCGAACCACGAATAGACGCGAATAAAAAATGTCAGACAGGATTAGTGAGAATTGTGGACAAAATGAGAATTTTTATGTAACATTTCTCAGAGCAATGCGTCTTAATAAATAGACACGAATAGCAAGGAGACCTTTCATGATTCATGTTAAACGAATTAACGCCGTCAGCTTAGTAGTGCGGGATGTGGAAAGAAGCATTGGTTGGTATCGCCGGAAGTTGGGCTTTGAAAAAGAGTTCGATGATGCCCCGAATTCGCCATCCGTGATTATTGGCAATGGGGATGTTGAACTGGTCCTGCGCCCGGCCAAGAACCCAAATGCAGCTCATGTCAATACTGCCGAGCAGATTTGTATTCCCATTCTGTGTTTCGAGGTGGAACCGTCAGAACTGGATCGCGTGGAAGCGGAATTTGCCGAAGACTGCGGGATCGTTAAGCTGGACGATCACCCGAAATATCGAAGCCGCATCATCGAAGACCCCGACGGCCACGCCATCGAGTTTTACGCCAACAAATAAGTATCAGCTAAGTTTTTCGGCAATGAGGATTTTGGCTTTGGCGAGGGCTTCGTCGAGTTTGGAGGCGTCTTTGCCGCCGGCCTGTGCCATGTTGGGTCGTCCGCCGCCGCCGCCGCCGACAATGGGGGCGATTTCCTTGACAATGTCGCCGGCCTTAACGCCTTGCTTGATGAGGTCGTCGGTGACGCCCGCCAGCAGCATGACTTTGCCGTCGTCGGTTGCGATGCCGAAAACAATGGCTGCGGATTTGGCCTTTTTCTTCAAGCTGTCGATTGCTGTCCGTGCCTGATCGACGGGCACACCGGGCAGTTGACCCACGATCACAGATGCCTCGCCAACTTTTTCCGCCGCGTTCAGCAGTTTGTTGGCTTCGGCCAGTGCATCGCCTGCCGATTTACCGCCGCCGGACTTGAGTTCCTTCTTGAGCTTCTTGTTATCGTCCAGCAGTTTTGCCACGCGCGCGGCAACCTGATCGGCGGGGGCCTTGAGCGTTTCGATGAGTTCATCCACCACCCGGCTGCGGTCCATCAGATGTTCGATCAGCCCCGGCCCGGTCAGCGCCGTAATCCGGCGAACGCCCGCGGAGATGCTTTCCTCTTTGAGAACCGCAAAGCCGCCGATCTGCGCGGTGTTGGCAACATGCGTGCCGCCGCAGAACTCTTTGCTGAAGGCGCTGGCAATATCGGATTCGTCTTTAGCGCCAATCGCCAGAACGCGGACCTCGTCCCCGTATTGTTCGCCGAACAGGGCCATCGCACCGAGCTTTTTGGCGTTGTCAATACCCATTACGGCGGTTGTGACCGGCAGGGCCTCGTGGATCTTTTCGGCCACCTTATCTTCGATTTCTTTAATTTGCTCGCTCGTCAGTGCCTTCGGGCAGGTAAAGTCAAACCGCAGATAATCCATACACACCAGCGAACCCTGCTGCTTGACGGTATCGCCCAGCACCGATTGCAGCGCCCATTGCAGGATATGCGTGGCGGTGTGATTTTTCATCGTGGCCTGCCGTTCGCTGTCAACGCTTGCCTGCACCGCATCGCCGACCGACAGCGAGCCGGACACTAATTTGCCGCGATGCAAAACACAATCGGCGATCTTTTCCGTCCCTTCGACCGCAAATTCAGCGGTCGTGGTTTTGATCCTTCCGCCATCGCCGACCTGCCCACCCGATTCGGCATAAAAACAGGTCTTGTCCAGTACCAGCGCGGTGGTATTTTCCGTATCCGCAAGCGTTCCGGCGGTTTCAAATCCTTTCGCATCGATCCAGCCGAGCAGTTCGGCGCCGCAGGAATCGGTCTCGTATTTGGCGGCATCGTCCGTGACCGGCATTTGCACGCCGGTCAGCGCCGCGGCCAGCGACGTGCCTTTTTGTGCCGCACGTCCGCGCTCGCGCTGGGCGGTCATCAGCGTTTCAAACTGGCTGACATTGACCTTCAGCTCCTGCTCGCGTGCCATGAGTTGGGTCAGGTCCAGCGGAAAACCAAACGTATCATAAAGCTGGAACGCATCTTCGCCGCTGATAATTTTATCAGCCGTCTTCTGCGCCGTTTGGGCCGCAGAGGCAAAAAGCTCCAGCCCGCGGTCCAGCGTCCTGCCAAACGAGGCCTCCTCGGCCTGAATCACCGACTCGACAAATTCAGCCCGGTCTTTGATCTCACTGAACGCATCGCCCATGTTGGACACGATCACATTAACCAGTTTGTGCATGAACGGCTCGTGCAGATCGAGCGCCCGTCCAAAGCGGCACGCCCGCCGCAGGATCCGTCGCATCACATAGCCGCGTCCGTCATTACTGGGGCTGACACCGTCGGTGATGGCAAACGTGAGCGTTCGGATATGGTCGGCGATCACGCGAAACGCGTTGTCGGTCTTATTGCCGAGTTGTGCGGTAAACTTTTTGCCCGCCAGATCCTCAACCGCGCCGATGATCGGCATGAACAGATCGGTTTCGTAGTTGCTGTTTTTTTTCTGAAGAACAGCCGTAATGCGCTCCAGTCCCGCACCCGTGTCAACATAGTTGGCGTCGAGTCGCTCCAGCGAACAGTCCAGCTTGCGGTTGAACTGGATGAACACCAGGTTCCACAGCTCAATAAAGCGGGCGCATCCGGCGTTGACCGCACACTGATGACCGGGGATGTGCTGCATGTCACAATGTTCGGGGCCTAAGTCAATATGAATCTCGCTGCACGGCCCGCACGGCCCGGTCGTGCCCATCTCCCAGAAGTTATCTTTCTTGCTGCAGAACAGGATGCGTTCTTTCGGCAGGGATGTCAGTTTGGCCCACAACTCGGCGGCCTCGGTATCGGCGGGGCAGTTGT
>JBDLJN010000035.1:0-18830 GCA_039714335.1 Planctomycetota bacterium | reverse complement strand
ATGGAAAAGAGGGGACTCCAATATCAAGCTAAGGTTTTAAGTGACAGGACGTATGTTAAAATGTTGTTAGGGTCAACCAACTTTTTTGGATGAGAACCAGATATAATAAATCAAGCAGTACATGCATAGTTGCGATATAAGTCGAGAATTCTATTGTAAGAATGCCATTGCTTGTCTTAATACCGTTTCAACGGTATCATTTTCGGCAACATCGATCCAGTTGACATTTTTGAAAGTTTTGAACCAGGTGCGCTGGCTCTTGGCGAAGCGGCGGGTGTTGATTTTGATGCGTTCGATGGTCTCATCCAGTTCCATCTCCCCATTCAGATGCGCGATCATCTCGGCATAGCCGATGGCCGCGGCGGCCTGTGGGCTCAGCGGTTTGTCCTCGGCCAGCAGGGCGGCCACCTCATCGGCCAACCCGGCTTCCATCATCCGCTTGACGCGCAGGTTCATCCGCTGACTTTCGATGTCTTTTTCCCGTCGCAGTCCGATGACAAACCAGTTGCTGGCCGGATGAGCATCTTCCCACTGCTTCTGAAAATCTGAAATCGGCTTTCCGGTCAGTTCGTACACCTCCAGTGCCCGCACGATGCGTTTTTCATCGTTGGGGTGGATTCGTTCAGCGGCGACGGGATCAATTTCTGCCAATCGGCCGTGCAGTTTCGCCAAGCCGTTTTCCATAACCTCGGCTTTCAGCCGGTCCCGTATGTCTGCATCCGAACCGGGGCCGTCGAACAGTCCGTACAGCAGGGCCTTGATATACATTGCCGTACCGCCGACCGCGACGACCGGTTTGCCGCGACCCCGAATATCCGCTACTGCTTTGTCCGTTAAGTCCAAAAACTGATCCACGCTGAACGCCTCACTCGGTTCGACCACATCGATCAGGTGGTAGGGGATTTGATCGCGTTTTTCGGCCGGCGGCTTGGCGGTGCCGATGTCCATCCGCCGGTAAACCTTCATCGAATCGACACTGATGATCTCAGCGTTGATGGCTTTTGAAAGCTCAAACGCAAGGGCACTTTTACCCGAAGCGGTAACCCCTAAAACCAATATTTTTGGGTTCGATTTTATCGCTATAACTCTATTGACATAAACAGCTTACAGTTGTATTAAAAACAACATAAAATACTGGCTTCAATGGATTTTCCTGTTAAAATCACAACAATAAGGTATAATAACACCCTTAAGGAGAAAAATCCAGACACGGTTTGCCAATGGAAATTAACTCGATTACAAAACACGAAAAATCGTCCGCCTTTAAGTCGGCCTTGGCGGTCAAGGCGGCGTTGACCGATCGGATTCTGACCGACCTGTTCGCCGATCAGACCGAGATCCCGCCCCGTCTCAAAGAGGCAATGGAATATATGGCTCTCAACGGCGGCAAACGCATCCGTGGGGCACTGGTGATGTGGGCCTGTGAGACTCTTTCCGGAACGATCAACCGGGATGCGGAGATCGCGGCCGCGGCGATCGAGATGGTGCATACCTATTCGCTGATCCACGATGACCTGCCCGCGATGGACGATGATGATATGCGGCGGGGCAAGCCCAGTTGTCACAAGCAGTTTGATGAGGCCACCGCGATTCTGGCCGGGGATGGCCTGCTGACGCTGGCGTTTGAATTGTTGTCTGTCGAGATCAAAAATTCCGATACTGCCGTGCGGATCATCCGTACACTCAGCGAAGCCGCCGGACCGAGCGGGATGATTGCCGGTCAGGTGGCCGATATGGACGGCCCGCATGTCAACGGTTCGCTGGCCAACCTGCAATACATTCACATGAATAAGACCGCCGAGATGTTTGCCGCCTCGGCTGCGCTGGGTGCGATCGCCGCAAACGCAGACGAAAAACAGCTTAGCGCAATGATCGAATACGGTATGAAGATCGGCCTTGGATTTCAGATCGCCGACGATTTGCTGGACATTTCCGCCAGCAGCGACCAGCTTGGCAAAACCGCCGGCAAGGATGCTGAACAGGGCAAGCTGACCTATCCGGCACTGGTCGGGGTTGAAAAGTCCCGCGAGATATTTGAAAGACTCACCTGCGAGGCCGTTTGTGCCGTGCAGATATTCGGCGATAATGCCGAATCCCTTCGCCAGTTGGCGATGGAACTGCTGGAACGCACCCAATAAACACTCTTTTTTTACGCAAACAAAAAGGCCCCGCCGGACGATTCCGACAGGGCCTTTTTAATAAGGAGGCGCGAACGGTTACCGCAGGTTGCGAATGGCCATATCGTTGTCGTATTTCAGCATAAAGGTGTAATTGACCACCGTGGCCTTCTTGCCGTTCGTGTCGGGCTTAAGGTTCAGGTCCCATTGCAGGATCCCCTTGTCCTTTTGCGTGCGGACATATTCAGCGTCCGTACTGAGCGGATGCGAATTGCCCGTCAGTTCGATACTGAGCGTCTCACTCTCGGTCCACGGCAGGCGGTCCATCAGCCGCAGCGCGACGGTTTTGTTCTTGTAGTTGTTGATCTCGATGCGGTACTGGTTCTCGTCCATGCGGTTGCCCCACAGCGTTTCGATTTTTTTGTCACTGAATTCACGCGCAACCTGGATCTGTGAATCCACACCAAAACCAGTGGTAAACGTCTGCCCGATGGTCACCAGCTTCATATCCGCCTTGCCGACGAATTCACCGTTGCGGAAGGTGTCCGCCGGTCCCGGCAGCAGGATGGTGTCGCTGGTGTTGGTCAGGTTGCCTTCCAGATAGACATAATCGGTCAGCAGCGGGGCGGCTACAAATGTAAACGCTGCCGGACACTGGACCGATGCGATGGTTACAAGTTGCTGATCGGATTTGCTCGGCAGGGTCAGCCGTCCGGCTAAGGCGTACATCACGCTGACGCCCTCGGCCCGCTTAACGGCAACGGCCTTTTTCTTAAGCTGCTGGAGGAGCCGTTTATCGGCTTCAAACTCGATCATCTGATTATTCCCTGCGAAGAAGTTTAAATCCCTGTTGGCCTTGATGCCCTTGCCGATATTCGCTCGTCGCTGACTTTCATTGTCAATAAACAACGAGGTCTGGTCCATGTAAGAATAAGAGTCCCCCTGTTGTGCACTGCTCTGTTCAGCACGCATGGCTTGCTGCCGTACATCCGTCGACTTTTTACTAACAACGGCTCTTTCCCTGTACTTCGTCTCAGCGGAGATCAGACCGATCTGCATCGGTTCCAGCATCGGCGGCGTGGCGACCAGTGCCGGTACAGCGGTACTTAAAGCAAGCTGCGCGTTGGTCCAGTCCTCGCCGGAGGATTGGTGTACGACCGCATTATACTCAACATTCACCAGCTTTTTCTCTGGCGATGCCTTCAGGTTATACTGCGGCGACCAATTGGCCCCATCGACCAGATAGCTGAGCTGGACGGTCTTTGCCTTTGACCCGTTCGGCACATGCAGGTACACCAGTGCCTGTCGGATACTGCGTTTGTGTTCGCGTCCCAGCTTCGATCGTTCTTCCCGCAGTGTTCGGAGCTGTTTTTCAAGGTCTTTTTGCAGCAATTCCAGTTCGACCGCCTTGTTATGATGAGTCTCATTGCGTTCCAGCAAATAGCTGGTATAGTCTTTCATGGACTCGGCTGAAAAAGCAGCCCGTTCCAGGGACAGATTCGCCCCTTTCAGATTCAACTCCCACATCCTGGAAACACGGTTGTTCGCTTCGGTGAAGTAGGTTCGGTCGCGGCCGTTTTTATACAACTCAAGTTCAAGGCCTTCGATTTGCTCGTCGATCGCCTGCACTTCGGCCCGCATATCCTTTTCGATCTGCTTAACACGGTAACGGACGCTGAGCACCTGGATACCATCAGCGGCCTGGGCATAGATACTTTCCGGCAGGATACGTTCGGGCAGATCCTCAATGAGCAGTTCCACATCGCTGCCCGGCTTTTCCAGTTCGACCGTTCGCGTTACCAGCGCCCGTCCGTGATAAACGATCACATCGCTGATCGTGCCGTTGGCCGTCTGCGTTTCCGCCCACACCGGCCCAACCAGCACCGCCGCCAATACAATCATAAACAGTTTCGATTTCATTGTTCGTCTCTCCTAAAAATTAGTGACCATTCGTGTTTATTCGTGGTTCAATACCTACCGCTGGGTTTTACGACTGCTCTGGCTTTCACGCATGGATTTACGCTGGACATTCCAGTTCGACTCCGGTATCGCTGCGGCATCCTTTTCATTCTCGTAGGCATACCCGTCCAGTTTCTCGCTTCCCAACTCGCTTGCGTTGTAGCGCAGATAGCTTGCGTTGTCTGTCAGTACTTGTTGAGCTTGAGGTATCTGCCCTTTATCTCGCAGTGCCAGTGCTCGTTCGTTGTTCTCGATGGCGATCTGCTCGACCACATCGGCGTACACGACCTTGTTCTGCTTTTTGTCATATACTTTGCAGGACCGTGTCGTTGCGGCGGCAACCGTTGTGTCCAACTTTTCTTCGCTCTGGCTTTTCATGTCCACATAGCGAATATTCACATCGGCAACACTCAAAGCATCCTTTTCATAAGCGGGCGTCTGCACCTCCAGCAGCACATACTTTTCATGCTCGCTGTAGATGTGGTTCATATCCAGCGTGATGGTTTGGCCCTTGATGCTTCCTTCACGGCCCAGCAGCCGAATGGGTTTGACGCCCTTGGGGCAGGTGATCTCGATAATGACCTTCTGCGCCACCACCGACAGTGCCCGCCCGAATTCCTGATCGAATACACCGGCCAGTTCATCGGGTTCTTCGCAGAAGTAGTGCCCGCCGTCGCTCTTGTAGGCCAGTTTGCTCATCAGGTCCTCGTTGTAGCCGCTGCCCAGCCCGATCGTCGTGACCGAGATCGTCTCATCGACCAGGTTCGCCCCGAGTTTGCCTAATGCCCGGGGACTGTCAGGCCCCACATTGGCCAGCCCGTCGCTCAATAGAACCACCCGGTTGACACGTTCATTCGATAAAAACTTGCGTACTTCATTTGCTCCTGTCTGCACGCCTGCGTATAACGCGGTCGATCCGCCGGCCCCAATGCTGCGGATCTTTCGAATAATGCGGTCACGGTTGGTCATCTTCGTCGCGGGTACCAGCACCTGGACATCGCTGTCGTACAGCACCACCGAAACGATATCACTGGATTTGAGCCGGTACAGGGCGAGTATGGCCGCTTCCTTGGCGGCCTGGATCTTGTGTCCCTGCATCGAGCCGGACTTATCGATCACGATGGCGACATTCACGGGCGCCCGCTCTTTGAGAATTTCCACCGGACAGCCCTTTAGCCCCACCCGCAGATAAACCGTCTGCTCGGTGTCGGCCAAAATCACGGGCCGATCCAGCTCCGCTCTCAGTTCAATGGTCTTTGCCGTGCCCGTAACAGGCAGCATCAGCAAAGCCAAAACAACAAGTTTTCCAATTAAAGACTTCATGGTATTCCCCTTTCATATTGGGCGTTTAACGCCAGTAATAGTGCCAGTTATAGTCCAGCTTGATCTCTTCTTTGGAATCCAGTTCGATCTCCCAGCTTGTTTGTCCGATGCTGTTAAAGTGATACCACCACCACGGCCAGTTGCACCAGTTCCACCAGAACGGCACACCGCTTTCAAAGACAAAGCCGTCATAGCCGTGTCCGAGCTGCTTGACCGTTCCATCGTGTGTGGCCTCGTCCATATTCCCAAGCACCGAGCGTTTGACATAGACGGTCACGGCCTTGTCGCTGTAATTGGTCAGTTCGATGGCCCCGGCCATATCGACCTTTGTATAGTTATCGCCGTTCCATTTAACGGCATTGGGTGTGGTTGCAACCTGCTGGTCGGTCTTTTTAACCTTGATATCCAACGCCGTGGTGATCTCCAGATTGCCTGTGCCGCCGATGGAGGTGAATTTCATCATGCCCTGCGCCAATACCCGTCCGTCTTTGAAGATCGTCGCCGGGGCGGTGGTCAGCGGGTATTCGGATTTGTTGGTCAGGCGAATCTTATGCAGGGCCTTGGGGGCATGGAACAACCGGGCCAGTTTCAGATGCTGGTCGGTGTTAAAGTTCCGCCGCATTTCCAAGGGCGGTGCAAAGTTAAGATCGACGGTGTAAATATCCTCATAATCCAGTGTGTATTCAGCGATGGGCAGCACCATGCGCTGCCCCTTCTTCAGCGTGATATGATCCAGATGAAAGACAAACAGATCTTCGTTGGTTTTCATCCCTTTCAGTTCCGGCCCAAGGTCAATGAGGTTATCCGGTTGACGATTATAATCCTCACGATAAGCCGATGACCTTTGTGTCATGATCGCATTTGAAAAAGCATAGGCCGTTTGGCTGTTCGGGCGAAAGTGACGGGATAACTGGGCGACAGTCTCCTGAAACGAGATCGGGTCGGGCGTATCCTTAAAGGTAAAGGTGGGCACACCGATCACCAGATGCGTGCTGACATCTTCCAAGTCCGCCAGTTCATTGATGATGGTCCCTTGCAGCTTAATCACGGCCTTTCCCTTGCCGTCGATCTCAACACGGTAGCTGGGAATCCAGCGAAGGCCTTTCTGGACATAGGCCATGCCCACCTGTCTTTTTCCCGATGCATCATCCCCTTTCAATCGCTTCAGCTTAAATGTCATCGTATCTTTGGTCTCTTTGCGCATTACACGGTCGTTCGGATCTTCCAGGAAGGTGATATTCTGAATCTGCCCGACAGGCAGGGCCTTGATGCCTTCACGGATTTTCAGCAGAACGACCTTATTGCCGCCGGTATTAGTGGGCTGTTTTTCGTCTTCGAGTATCCGGACAATCTGTGCCTCGTAGGGATGTTCTGAATGCGAATCCCTGAGAAGAATATTATTGCCGACGTTGCTTTTTAACAGGTCCTCAACTGTCATCGCCGTTTTTTCGACATCGACCTCGTCCCGGCTGGAGATCACGCACTGGAGTCTTCCCTTATCGACCGAATACGCCCAAAAGGTTCCCATGATCGGACTGGGGAGTTCATCCAGCACAACATCGCCGTTGTCATTGCTTTGTACCAATCCCTCATGCAGGACATAGGCGTGGCCGTCTTTGAAAATGGTCACTTCCTTCATCGGAAGCTTCGCATAAACCTTCTTCGGCTCAGTCTCAGCGAGCAGCGGGACGGTTATCAGCGACGCCAGCAGAACAAGTAATGTGATGGTTGCGTTTTTCATACTATTACCCTTTCAAAAAAAGTTAGTTTCTACATCTAAAGTATACGCCCAGAGCGGCAAAAGAGGGTGTAAAAGGTCTGTAAAAGATGCCACTTCAAGTTTTACAAAAAAGTTACAATTGCAAACGGCCTTTTTAGCCTATACTGTATAAGGTAACGCCGGCATCTTGCCGGCGCAATAGGTGTTCAGAGATAGAAACAATGCGAATGAAAGCAGGACAAAGCATATTGGTAGTAGAAGACGAACCGAAGATCCGCGAAGGCCTCAAGGACTTTCTGGAGTTTCAGGAGTTCACGGCCACGGTGGTCGAGGACGGTCTGGCTGCTGAGCGTATTGTGGACGCCCAGCGGTTCGACCTGATCCTGCTGGACCTCATGCTGCCCAACATCAGCGGCGAACAGCTCTGTCAAAAATGGCGCCAGCAGGGCCGCACCACGCCCATCATCATGCTCACCGCCAAGGGCCAGGAAAACGAAAAGATCGCCGGACTGGACATGGGTGCCGACGACTATGTCACCAAGCCGTTTTCGCTGGAGGAACTGCTCTCGCGCATTCGTGCGGTTCTTCGCCGGACGGACCCGTCCCGTTCGGTGGGACAGGCGTTTACCTTCGGGCCGTTTTCGGTGGATGCCCAATCATTGAAACTGATCCGGGACGACCGGCATACCACTTTAACACAGCGGCAGGCGGAGATTCTGCAATTGTTCGCTGCCAACCCGGGGCGTGTGATCAGCCGTGAACAATTATATGAAAAAGTCTGGCATGAATCCATGGACGGCATCGAGACCCGCACTGTCGATATGCACATCGCCCGCCTGCGCGATCTGCTCAAGGAAGCGGGCGCCGAAACTGAACTTCTTGAAACGATTCGCGGTGTGGGCTATAAATATAATGAATAAGGCGTATGGGAACGCGGGCGTCTCGCCCGCAATAAAAACAGTCAACCGTCGAAGACGGATACCTGGATTTTGATATGAACTTATGAATAAGCGTTTTTGGATAATTTGTTTAGTGATCGGATTGGCATTGGGTGTGCTGAGTGTGCTGGGCCTGTCCTCACTCAAAATGCACCGCAAGGGCCTGCTGGCTGAGCGTCAGCAGGAGTTCATGGATGTGGCCAAGCAGATCAGCTTTGACGTCAAGAAAAAGGTTGACGATTTTCTATTGGCCGAACAAAGCCGCCCCTATACCGATTATCAGCTGTATTTTGTTCCCGAATACTACAATCCTACCAACGAACGTGTTCAAAGTCCGCTGGCCAACACGTTTTTTAACGATTTAGCGAACGGGTATTTCCAATTAGAATCGGACGGACAATTGGTCTCGCCGTATTTGGAACAAACGATGGGTGGTAATAGACTGTATTTTGACAATGTCCGCCAGAATCTGCTGCCGTCACTGGCAAATGGTCAGGTTGTTGCGACCCATCGTGTCGAACCGACTGAGCGGGAACAGGACAAAGAGTATGACTACGAAAAAATTGCGTTCGATACTCGCCGCGGCAGGAACTCCGCCAAGAATGAAGTGCGGTTAGCTAGGCAGGCCGCGACCCCTGTTTCGCGGGAAGACTTGCAGCAGCAAAGCAAACAAGTTGCTTCAAAAAAGTCACAGCAGCTTTCAAAATCCAAAGGCGCTCAGACCCGGCGAAGTGTCTATCCGATTTCTAATAAAGAACTGCAGCAGGAAACCCAGGTTATCAGCCAACGCCGGGACACCTATGACTTAAACTTTGCCAACAATACTGGACAGGTAGCCGAAGAATCCGCATCACAGTCGTCTTGGCGTAATAATAAGGCACCCGTGAGTCAGACCGCGGCCCAGCGCCCTCAGCAGACCCAGCCAAGAGCCGAACAGCATTCATCGTTTGGTTTTTCACAGTCGGCCGAAATGGAGGCCCAGGACGCTGTCCAGCGTGACAAACGGCCCGATGTCCCAGTGAGGCAGGAACAGTTTGATAAGAAATACGATAATGATATGATGATGGATCCGATGATGATGGGGGCAGATGAGCAGACAGAGTACCAATCGCAGCCCGGCTCTGTGGATCAGCAGCAAATTGCACAGGGCGACACCGTGCAGATCCGTATCGAGCCGTTCGTGCCTATAACGGTTTCGGCCCCGAATGGCAACGGTATCTTCGCCGGACAGGTTTTCATGCTGCGGCATGTGCAGATCGAGGATCGTCACCTCATGCAGGGCTTCCAGCTTAACGAGGATGAACTGCTCACACAGATCACCCAGTCAGCCAAAGGTTTGCTCCGGCGGGGAATGGGCTATGAGATATCCAAAGCCGAACGCAGCGACGCAAAGCATACGGCGATTCTGCAGTTCGATTTCGGCGAGGTTGTCCTCAACCTGCTGGAACTGGAACCCGGTTACATCCAGGCCCGTGTTGTGTATATCCGCAACTGGTTCTTCGGCATTCTCGGCGTGGTCTGGCTGGCCGTGCTGGTGGCCATGGCGGCTCTGTGGAAAAACCTGCACGAGCAGGTCGTACTCTCCCGCAAAAAAGATGACTTTATCTCTGCCGTTTCGCACGAACTCCGCACCCCGTTGACCAGCATCCGCATGTACACCGAAATGCTCGAAAAGAACTGGGTCAAAACCGACGGCAAGCGCCGCGAGTACTACACCACCATGCGGACCGAATCCGAACGCCTCACCCGCCTGATCGAAAACGTGCTGGACTTCTCCCGCATCCAGCGCGGTAAAAAACGCTACGACTTTACCGTCGGCGATGTCAATGCATGTATTGGCGACGTCGTCGACATGATGCGTCCGTACATTGAGCGGGCCGGCTTTGTACTGGAGCAGCAGTTTGAGGTGCTGGACGCCTTTGCGTTTGACCGGGATGCGGTGACCCAGATCGTCATTAACCTCCTCGACAACGCACTCAAGTATGCCAAAGACACGCAGGACAAACACATTATCGTCCGAACGCGAAAGCAGGCTGATTACGCGGTGATCGAGGTCGAGGATCACGGCCCCGGCATTGCCCGCAGTCAGCAGAAAAAGATTTTCGACGCCTTCTACCGCTGCGAGGACGAATCCACCCGTCAAAACACCGGCACCGGCCTGGGCCTGGCCCTGGTCAAACGCTTTGCCGAGGCCCACCACGGCTTCGTCGAGATCGCCGGCGCCAAACCCCACGGTGCACTCTTCCGCGTCGCCCTGGCAAATCATTAACACAATGCCGGCTTCGGAGCCGAAAGCTCCCCAGTGTCCTCGGTGGTTAAAAATCTGTGAGAATCGGCGTAACCTGTGGTTCGTTTACTGCCGCTTATTCTGATTACGAAACTCCCGCGGCGTCGCCCCCACGATCTGCTTGAACACCCGCGTAAAATAACTCTGGTTGTTATACCCCACATCATAGCAGATTCGTGTGCAGTTATGATCCGTCGTCAGCAGCATCCGTTTGGCATTGTTAATGCGGATATTCGTCAGAAAGTCCACCGGTGTGATCCCCATTTGCTCTCGAAACAGGTGTGCCAGCCGCGACACGCTCAGATGCGTGGCCTTGGCCAGATCCGCCAGCGTCAGCGGCTGATCATAATTGTACTGCATCAGCTCGATCGCCGGCTTCAGCTGCGACATCTTCCGTGCATCCTGTGAACTGTAAACGCTCTCGATAAAATCATCAAGCGCGTAACTGATCCACGCACAGATATCCTCCTGCGTATCAATGGCCATTACCTTATTGATGTATTCCAGGTTTTTGCTTAACAGCGTGTTGATATCCACGCCGCCCATCGCCGCCGCCCGGCTCAGTACGCTCAGCAGTTCTACCAATCGTGCCTTCAGCAGGTTGATATTGCCCGGGTTGTGGAACATGATCTTGCCCAGCAGCGAGTTGAGCATTTCCTTGGCCCCGATCCGGTCGCCGATTTTGACTTTCGCGATCAGCTGGCATTCCAGTTCGTAGGGATAGGTCTTGTCGGAGTCCACTAGTTTGGTCTCCTGGATGACTTCGCTGATCTGGGACTGCTGCGTCGACCGCTGCCGGCGCCACTGAACGACTTGCGGGTCCAGGTCCGCCGTCTGGTACAGCAGCACATACAAAAACTCAGCTGCCTCATGAATCCGGCGGGCCGATACCACAGGTATTTTTCTCAGCGTGTCGTATATCTCCTGCTCACTGATACGAAGCCCGCGAAGCCGTTTTTTGACATCTGTCTCCAGTGTTTCGTCGAACGGTTCCCAGATGCACTTGCCGAAAAACATTCCGCCCAGCGGCGTATCGCCATTCATTACAGGAATACAGGCCAGCACCACCCCCGCGTGGCAGAGCGTGATATAGGGCTGGCCGGTCTCGATAGAGATATTCAAACTGCGGATCCGTTCTTCGCGGCAACGTTTAGCTCCGCTTTTGGACTGTCGAATGCGTTTGCAGAACGCCGGGTAACAGCCCGAAGAACAAAGGGAGGGGATTTCCCGGCTTTCAAGGTTGGCGGTCTCCACGGACAACTTAAAATTCCGCCGCAGAGCAGACGCAATTTTCTGGAATTGCTTTTGGGTAATAAGGTCTTTTAACTGGATGTTTTCCGCTTTGCTCTTCATTTTGCTGGCATATCATACTCAATAAAGCGGAAGATAGCAAAATAATACTATAGGAAAATCCATTAAATATCGGCAAAACATTTTTACTGATCATCCTTGAGAATATGCAGTCAAACCGCCCGAATATTATTTGAAAGCAGAATTGAATTGTCATGCTAAGTCCCTTATAATAACTTGCTTATGGAAAATAAGTTAAAAAACTCGGTAGGGATCGTCCAGACGCAGACGGTTCGGGTTGTTGAGTCGGATGCGCCGCTGCGCCTTAAGTGCGGCAAGGATCTGGGCCCCATAGATGTGGCCTATGAGACCTACGGGCAGATTAATGAGCAAAAGGACAATGCGGTCCTGATCTGTCACGCCCTCAGCGGCAATGCCCATGCGGCGGGCTATCACAGCGCTGAAGATAACAAACCCGGCTGGTGGGATATAATGATCGGCCCCGGCAAGCCGATTGACACGGATAAGTATTATGTGATCTGCTCGAATTTTCTCGGCGGATGCAGCGGCACGACCGGCCCCTCTGATGTGAACCCCGCCACTGGCAAACCGTACGGCCTGGACCTTCCGATCATTACGATCGAAGATACGGTGCATGTGCAGAAATTGCTGCTCGATAAGCTCGGCATCGATCATTTGCTGGCTGTCGTCGGCGGTTCCATGGGCGGGATGCAGGTTTTGCAATGGTCGATCTCCTATCCAGATTTCGTGGACGCGGCGGTCTGTGCCGCATCGACGGTCCGGCTGAACGCACAGTCCATTGCCTTTGACGCGGTGGGCCGCAATGCGATTCTGGCCGATCCCAATTTTGACAATGGACAATACCACGGCCATGAGATGCCCAGTCGGGGTCTGGCCATTGCCCGAATGATCGGGCACATCACCTATTTGTCCGAAGAATCCATGCGAAAAAAGTTCGGGCGGCAGCTTCGTGCGGCGGACAGATATAAGTATGATTTTAACTCCGAATTCTCGGTCGAAACCTATCTGGACTACCAGGGACAGACCTTTATCGAACGCTTTGACGCGAACTGCTATCTGTATATCTCCAAGGCGATGGATTATTTCGACCTGATACAGGAGCACGGAACTCTGCGGCAGGCCTTTAGCAAATCGAACTGCCGCTTTTTGATCGTCAGTTTTTCCAGCGATTGGCTTTTTACGCCGGCACAGTCAGAGGAGATCGTCGAAGCCCTTGGTGCTGAAGGCAAGGATGTCAGCTACTGCAATATCTATTCACCGTACGGCCACGATGCATTTCTGTTAGAGGCCCCAATGCTGGGCAAACTGGTGGGCGGTTTTATCGATGCAAGCGCCCACCACAAGAATGCATCCGTGCGATGTGTCGCTGAACAATGTTCGATTCCCACGCGGGCCGAAGACATCCATCGGGCCAAACGTGCTCGTGTGGATTATGAGATCATCGATCAATTGATCGCTCCTGACAGTTGCGTACTCGATCTCGGCTGCGGCGATGGTGAGTTAATGTGCCGGCTGATTCAGGATAAAAACGTGACCGCCGAGGGCATTGAACTGGATGAAAATCTGGTTGTCCGTTGTGTCCAGCGGGGATTGCCGGTGATCCATCGCGATATCGAACGGGGTTTGGAGATGTATTCCGATAACACATTTGATTACGCTGTGTTGTCACAGACCATCCAGACGCTGCATCACCCGCAGAAGGTACTCACCGAATTGCACCGTGTCGCCAAAAAAGTGATCGTCAGTTTCCCGAACTTCGCGCATTGGCTCTGCCGGCTGCAGTTGGTGTTTACCGGCGCCGCTCCGAAGACCAAACAGCTTCCGTTCAGATGGTACAATTCGCCGAACGTGCATTTTCTTTCTCTGAAAGATTACGACCAGTTCTGTGCCGAACTGGACATGAAAGTCGAGCAGCGGATCCCGCTCGGCAAAACCACCTCCTTGCCGGTACGCATCCTGCCCAACCTCTTCGCCCCGCAAGCCGTCTATGTAACCAGCAAATACAATCAATAAACGACATTGAAGACGATGAGGAATGTAATGGAGTAATAAAAAAGATTCGCTTGCCCGCCAAAATGAATTGTTAGAGGTGCCCTGAGAACTCAAAACTACGAACTACGAACTTTCAAACCGGCTTCAGCCGGTTTGAATTACAGGTGAATGCCGCAGTAGTCGATCTCATTGCAGATATGCCGCAGCCGTTCCCACAGTTTGTCATTATTCACGATCGAAACCGCCAACGGAAACAGCACCCGGTCTTCATGAAAAAGATGCTTCCGCAGCAGCGGACACAAATACCGCACGGTGGACATCAGGCGGTTCTTAAAGGTCTCCAGCGGCATTTTTTCAAATGCGATAACCAATTTAATCAGGTCACTCACAGCGATCTGGATATAAGTATGCTCGCTCTCTATTTGCGAAAACATACTCCTCCACCCATGTTGCTGCAGGGCGGGAAACAACACATCATCTTCACGCCCAATGTGCTCTTCCAGCGAATTGAGATGTTCCACAATATGGCTCAGCCGCATAAACTCACTGCTGGTCGGTTTCAGTCTGGAGGCCTGATGGATTCGCTCGGCAATATCTTCAAGATCAGCCAGAAAGCAGCGAAGCATATCGTGTTCCGCCATCACTTTGCGAAGAACATGATAATCCGGAAGCTGCGAGCGAAGATCGGATTTCTCCTTATCGAGCAGACCCATCATAATAAACGATGTCGACAGTTGATGGATTTTCTGTGGCGGGATACCATTCCGGATTAAATTGTCTTCGGCGCAGGCGAAGTCTTTGGGACTGATCGATTTGATTAGCCGGTTGGCCTGCTTCCGCAAAATATTTTTGTCTTTACTCTCAGCGAGTTCTAACAAAAAATTGGTCAATTCCTCGGCAAGACGGTTGTTATTATGCTTGTTCATGGTGTCTCTCCTGCAGCATAATGCATTTCCATTATTACTACGTTTGCAGAGCAATTGGGGACTAAAAAAAAACGGACAAAATCAAAATAACACCTATCCGCATAGAAAATAGATGTTTCTGGGTGACATCACTTCTCCCGGCGCGCCGAGAAGACGATGGTCGATTGAAGATATGCTGACCCGTTGCCGGCGCTGCTTAATGGAGAGTCTTACCGACGGGCCGCGCGAACCGTTGCACAAAACGCGACCGCGGCTGTTTCGATCCGCAGGATGTTTCTATTGATCGATACACCGCCACCGCCGTTTTTTAAGAGCAGCGTCTTCTCATCATCAGTCAGCCCGCCTTCAGGGCCGATGACGATGACACAGTCTCGATTGTCCTTCATCCCGGCCTGATCAAAAAAGGCATCCCCGTCCGGATCGCCGTAGAGGATGTGGCTGTGTGGATACTGCTCCTTGAGTAAATCCAAAGTGTCAGGAAATTTTGCCGGTCCGGTGATCGCCGGCAAAAAGAGTCGTTCGCATTGTTTCGACGCAGTGATCGAGATCTTTCGATATCGTTCCAGGGCTGTCTCTTTGCCTAGTTTAACGGTCCGTTCAAATTGAACCGCCGCAATATGGTCCACGCCCAGTTCCGTGCATTTTTCCACCATCCAGTCAAAACGTTGACCCTTTGCAAAACTGACGGCCAGAATAATGCGCCCCGATGCCGGCGCCGCCGTCCGCGTGATTTCCTGAACCCGCACACAAGCGGCCTTCTTATCGATCCGCTCTGCAACCCCTTTGGCCAGCGACCCCTTGCCGTCAAAGAGTTCGAGGGCGGTGCCTTTCTGCGCACGCAAAACCCGGCAAAGATGATTGGATTCTACCGGATCAAGAATGGATTCTGTGTCGATTGATTCGCAGAAAAAACGCATCAATATTTCCCTATTGAACTGAAAAAAGGGGGTGTTCTTCCAGAATGAAGAAAAAAACCGCTAGAAGATGACGTTATCTGCCTAAGTCTCCATGTCCAGTGGGGGGGCCTGTTTTTCAAACTTTGACAGTTCCTCAAGCAAACCGTTAATAGCCGCAACGCTGTCACCGCAACCAACCATTTCCGGTTCTGCGGCAGGAATCACGTTAACGGTGCTGCATTCTTTGCAACGCACCCGCTTCCCGGCATACTGGTCGGATACCTTATAGCTGTGTCCACATTTGCTGCAATCAAATTTAATCATATCTGTCCCTAATGTCATCTTTAACTTCTCCGCACTCAAATTATTAGCTTCTTCTATATATATAATGTCAAAGCATGACGATTTATTACGATAAAAATATGAATTTTAGAATAATTTTATGCTGCCGCATGAAGGCGTGAAAGATAAGAGTAACCTGACACTAAAGTTACAACGATTAAATCCCTATTCGGATTTCACAGAAAATGTTGCCCCCTCAACAATAAACCGAGCTGTAACAAGAGATATTTTTGCAGCTATTAAGGTTATTAACTCACCTTAATATCTATTTTCTTGCCTCTGAAATGGACAATACCATCGACCTTGGCGAAGATGGAATAGTCCTTGCCCATGCCGACGTTGAAACCCGGGTGAAATTTCGTGCCGCACTGACGGACGATAATCGCTCCGGCCTTGGCAAATTGCCCGCCATAGAGTTTTACGCCGCGATATTGCGGATTGCTGTCTCTGCCGTTTCTGGTGGAACCTTGTCCTTTTTTATGTGCCATTTCTCTATTTCTCGTATCAAAAAGCCATATTTTCCATATTCAGTCGCACTCTCTGCGATAAAGAGCACCTCACTTTATCCGCTGTCCAGCGATAAGTCCAGAAAAAAATGCCAAAAAATCATCCGGTCCCCGTGCGAGCCGGTGCAGGACGATAATCGCAATTCCGGCTCAAAAGTCGCCTCTAAGAAACCACCATTTGCTGCAGCAGTTACGATAATGTGCTCCGGCCGTTACATCATATCCCTGAACAGCCCGCCAAAGGCCTTAACAAAGCGGGTCCCAATATCCTGGTAGGTCAGGCTCATTTGAGGGAAAATCCACACATCCTGATAATGCTCGTAAAAATTCGGATGGTCGGAGGCCAGCGGTTCAAAACCGTCCTTTAATTCGAAACTGGTGCCGTATTCAAATGGCCAAATATCAAAAAGCGGCAAACTGCTTGAAATCGCCGCGATCAGATCGCTCAGATTGCCAACCACCGGCACCTTTTGACGCCGGGCGACCACCCAACTGTTTTGCGGGGCGGTGTCGCGGTCGAAGATCTGCTTCAGGCTGGCGGCAAACTCTTTATCCCAGACGATAACAGCGTTTTCCGTATTCAGGTTATTGGCACGGGGATCAAAATTGTGCGATCCTACGAATGAAACGGACTCATCGACAACAAAGAACTTTGCGTGAATGATCAATCGCGGCTTCTTGGCATCAACCGGTAAGGCCGACCCAGGGCTGTCGTAAGTGGCAGTATTGTCGGACGAAGAAACCAGGGGCCGGTATCGCGGAATCATCGTTTCGAAGTCGCCCGGCACAGACTTGAATTCATACAGTTGCGCCTGCACTCTTTCCAGGTAAAACTGGCGCTGCTTAAAACACATTGCATACACATAAAACTTATCGGTAGAGGCCAGGCTGTTGGTCGACAGGGCGATTCGTAAGTCAGGCCGCTCTTTCCGCAGTTTCTTAAAGTCCCGGATTCCCTTTCGGTCCTGGATCAGGTAAGGCGTCTGCATAACGATCTCATGTTGAGCGTTCAAGACCAGTTCTTCGACATGCCGGGTACTGTTCCAGCGATGCTCCCTGTCAAAAGGATTCCATTTGTCCGGCCGGTCCGCAACATATTTAATCTGTTTAACCGAATGCAGTTTCATTGCCGGCCGTCCGGCAGTGATCGAGTAGCAATCGGCGATATCCTGTAACGCGGCCAGCCCGGACAGGTTTGGACTGTCAAACAGGATGGAATCGCCACCGGCATCATGTTTCAGCGCCGCGGAGGCAATATCGGTTAGTTCCAATGCGGGTCTGGTCAGGTCATGCTCCCAATAGGTATTGAATGATCGAACCATGCTTCCGGCTTCCGGGCCCACCACCAAAATATCCAGATCTTTAAAGCAAAAGCGGCTGTCATAATCATAATAAGTGTTTTGAATATTGCGACCGCCCACGATTCCGATCCGTCTATCCACGACAAAGAGCTTGTTGTGCATCCGCTTGATCAAACACTTCGGGTTAGTGATCAACGATCCGATTTCGCGAGTGGGGGATTTGCAGCCTTTTTTCATCACCGGCCGGAAGAACTGAATGTCGAGGTTTTCATGAGCGGTTGCCATTCGGGCCATGGTCTCGGGTGAAACATAGGTCCCAAACTGGTCCAGGATGATCCTGACCTTGACGCCGCGGCGGGCGGCCCGAAGCAGTTCCATGAACAGCATTTGACCGACCGCATCGTCATCCCATATAAATGTCTGTAGATCGATTGATTCACGGGCCGCCCGGATCAAATGAATACGTGCCAGCAGGGCGTCTTCACCGATATCTAAAAGACCGACATAATGTGTATCGCGTTCCGGCTCTGTTCGACACGCCGGATCAGCCAGATCCTGAAGTTCTGACGGGATCGCACATCGATTGGGGGTCTCCGGCAGACAGGTGAGTGAGTTGTCCCGCTTAATAGATGCTGCCTCTTGAACAACGCGGCTTTGGCAGCCGACACAGATTAACAATGCCAGCAGAAGACTGACACACGAAATTCCCGTTTTTTTATCTGTTATCAACTGCACGATCTTTAACTCCGGGGATTAAGCCCTTTGTTTTCTCGAAGATATCAAAAGAATATTGCAAGGAGTATGCCAGACTGCTGCGTCAAACCATAAACCCATTTAGACGAGTAGTATACATATATCGGCTTAAAATGTAAGAGAAATTAATCCTTTCCGGGCGGGCATTTTATGTACATCTGCACACATAAAATGAACAATCAGCCGTAGGAGTTCGAGCTTTAGAGCACTTTAATCTTTTCTGCTCTGGCTTAGGCCGTCGTGATGACGAGGCTGGCAAAGAAGAAGACGCAATGATATTGAAATATCATGAGTCATTCTGATGCCGCCAGCCGAAGCCGCAACAGGCATAAGGCGAGCATTAAATCATAGTTAATCCACCGGTTCTGCCGGTGAGAATTTATAAGGCTCTGCCGTTCCCTGCGTTTATGTATATACTGGTTTTCCCGAGGAAGGCCC
>JBDLJN010000034.1:0-19049 GCA_039714335.1 Planctomycetota bacterium | reverse complement strand
AAGTCCTGTCGGGCTTATGGAATTTTGCTGTTTTTGTTCCGAAGCCGGGACACCCCGGCTACAATTATGCTGCTCTTTCAGAGCGTAAAATGTCGAGGATTGCTTTTGACCTCCCGGCGCGCCGGGATTGCCCCGGGCTAGGTTATGTATGCCCTTCGGGCAATTTCAGATTGAAGAATCGAGAATTGAGAATAATTCGACCCCTACAGGGTCGGTGGGGATATCGCATCTGACCACGGGTTTCGGTCGCTTCGCTCCCTGCGCCCGCGGCTATTGTTATATTATCCCTACGGGATAAATGGAAATTTCCCCATTTAATCTTTACGGGCGCGTTGCCGGTTTAAAACCCCTCCGGCCTAACGGCCACCTCACCTTAGCAGGGGAGGAGTTTTTTTCACCCCGTTGCTTGAAGCCCGATGAGCTTTATCGGGCGGCTTGCGCCGCCGCGCTTTTGTTTTCCGTCCCCATTCAGAATTTCCAGGAGAGGGTCAGTGCGCCGAAGCTGTCTTTTCCGCTCTGTTCTTCAAACTCTTGCGTGAAAAATGTCTGAGAATAGCCCAGTTCGAGCTTTTTGTATTGATAGACCGCCCCGACCTGGAACTCACCGACCAGCGGTTCTTCATCCAGGCCGGTTAGAAATCGATTGCGCTCAACAGCCTTTACGGCAGCACGGGTAAACAGATAGCCGGAGTGAGCGGTTTCGTCCTTTCGCAATGTCGAAATGCCCGACGGCAGTACCAATCGAGCCGGGCCAAAGGTTTTGTCAAGATTAAAGCCGTATCGAACCGTAAGCCCTGCCTGCAAGTGACGGTGAACCGACCCGGCCGTAAAACCATATTCAGCAATAAAATCCGTTGATTCGGTCGGCTTAAACCAGCCGTTCTGAAGCCGCTGCTTTCGCATAAATGTCAGATCGACTGCTAACTCATCGCCTAATTGATCCTCCCAACCAAGCGGCTCGCCGGATTCAAGGACGTCATGAATACAGCTCTGGACCTGGGCGGCCTTTGAAGATGGACCGATGACGCCAACATTAAGTTCGAGATGGTCAAGCATATCATCGGTTGCCCGTTGTGCAAACAGCCCCGTATAGAGCCAGCCGGCATACACCATATCGTCATCGTTGCGTTTGGCCGGTTCGTCGGCATAGTCCGGCGTGTAGATATTTTGTCCCAGAAAGAACCCCGCCGCCGTATCGACAGCTTCATCCGCATCGGCAAAGTGCCACTGCGAGAAATCGCGGAGCCACTGCCAACCCGGCTGGGTCAGATAGACAAGCTTTGTTCCGTGTGTGTAATGGCGGTCCGTTTTATGGTTCGGCTTAAGAGTCCGGCTGTCGTTTTCCAGATAGAGGGAAGCCGCATCTTTTGCGAAAGTACACGCTGAAAAAAGAACAAGAAAAACGAAGAATAAACTCCGCCTGCCTGGCCTGCCGAATCCTTTCGACTTCATCATTTTACTCCCATTCAATGGTGGCCGGCGGCTTGCTGGAAATATCATAGACTACGCGATTAACGCCGCGAACCTCATTAATAATCCGGCTGGCAATGCGACCCAGCACCTCATGCGGTATATGAGAAAAATCGGCCGTCATAAAGTCAGTCGTTTCAACACACCGCAAGGCAATGACATGTTCATAACTCCGCTCATCACCCATCACGCCCACCGTTCCGACCGGCAGCAGCACCGCCAGTGCCTGGCTGATCTGGCGATACAGTCCCGCGGCCTTGATCTCTTCGATCAGAATATCGTCGGCTTCTCGAAGGATCGCCAGCTTCGGCTCGGTAATATCACTCAGCACACGCACCGCCAACCCCGGCCCCGGGAACGGATGCCGCCAGACCATTTCCTCCGGCAGGCCCAGATATTCTCCAACGAGTCGAACCTCATCCTTGAACAAATCCCGCAGCGGCTCGACCAGTTCAAAGCCAAGTTGTTCAGGAAGCCCACCGACATTATGGTGCAGTTTGATATTGGCCGCCAGATTGCCGTCCTTATTGCCGGACTCAATTACATCAGGATACAGCGTTCCCTGTGCGAGAAATTTGGCGTTTTTGATTTTGTCCGCTTCAGACTTAAACGCCTCGATAAACTCGGCACCGATGATTTTTCGTTTTTGCTGCGGATCGGTTACGCCCGCCAGTTTAGCAAGAAATTTTCCGCCCCAATCGACCGTGTGCAGATCAATTTTGAAGTGTCCGCCAAACATCGACTCGACACCTTCCCGCTCATTTTTTCGCAACAGGCCGTTATCCACAAAAATACACACAAGCTGATTGCCAATGGCCTTATGCAGCAGTGCCGCGGTAACCGCCGAATCCACGCCGCCGCTTAGTCCGCAGATAACCATCGCGTCACCAACCTGCTGACGGACTTTTTGGACAGTCTCCTCCACGAAATCGCTCATCTGCCAGTCGCCCGCACAATCGCAAATGTCATAGAGGAAATTCTTCAGAATGTCCGCCCCGCGCGGCGTATGCGTTACTTCCGGGTGGAACTGGACGCCGAAAAACTTACCGTCCTTATGACGTACTGCCGCAAACGGGCAGGTCGGCGTCTGGGCCAGCGATTCAAAATCACTGGTGAGTTGATTGACCTGGTCGCCATGGCTCATCCAGACGGTGGTATGGTCCGGCAAACTGCTAAACAGGTCGGATGCATCGGTGATATCCAGTGAAGTGCGGCCGTATTCGCGGCTTTCGGCGGGTTTAATATCGGCTCCGAGAATTTTGCAGCCGATCTGCATCCCATAACAAATGCCCAATACCGGCACACCCAGTTCGAAGATGCGCGGGTCGCACATGGGTGCGTTTTCAGCATAGACGCTGGCCGGGCCGCCGGAAAGAATGATGCCCTTGACACCCAATTGCGCCAGCTTTTCGATCTTCACATCGGGCTGGTATATCTGGGAATAAACCTTGTGTTCACGCACCCGGCGGGCAATCAATTGCCCGTATTGGCTTCCAAAATCGATAATTGCTACAACTTCTCTGCTCATAACTTACTTTCGTTGAGAGTTTACGCTTTAGCTTGTTTAATGCAAAATTCAGTTCGACCCCTTCAGGGTCGTTGGGTTTTCGATATCCCTTAACCCCGGATTTCATCCAGGGCTATTATTATTTGACCGCCTCCGGCGGTCTTTTGAGAACCGCAAGCGGTTGCTTATTTTTATCAGCGTGGGCACGGCCCACCCTTTTCTGTGTCCTCTGCGGCAAATCGCTATTTCTCGAAGGATTCATAGCCGGAATAATTCGGCGATTCCTTGGTAATCAAAATATCGTGCGGGTGGGATTCGTTGACCGTTGCGGCACTGGTACGGACAAATTTTGCTTTTCCCCGCAGTTCGTCAATTGTCGGGGTCCCGCAATAGCCCATGCCGGCACGAATGCCGCCGACAAGCTGATACACATAATTGCTCAGTGTTCCGCGATACGGTACACGGCCTTCGACTCCTTCGGGGACCAGTTTGTCACGCTCGGATGACTTGTCCTGTCCGTAACGGTCCGCTGAACCCTGCACCATCGCTCCAATGGACCCCATACCGCGATATTCCTTGAACTGGCGGCCCTTATAGATCACCAACTGCCCCGGGCTTTCAGCCAATCCGGCAAACAGCGATCCCAGCATCACTGACGATGCGCCTGAGGCAATCGCCTTGGTCATATCGCCGGAATGACGGATGCCGCCGTCGGCAATGACGGGAACATTGTTTTTTTCCGCAACCTTAACCGCATTCATAATGGCGGTGATCTGCGGCACACCGACACCGGAGATAACCCGTGTGGTACAAATCGCACCGGGACCAATGCCAACCTTGACCGCATCGGCACCGGCGTCAATCAAGTCCTGAGCCGCTTCAGAGGTCGCGATATTACCCGCGATCACATCAATCGAGAAATTGGACTTGATCCATTTGACCATCTCAATGACATTTTTAGAATGGCCGTGGGCAGTATCAACCACCACGACATCCGCTTCGGCGTCGATTAAGGCCTGAACCCGTTCTTTGTCTCTGACGCCAACCGCCGCACCGACACGAAGCCGTCCGCGACTGTCCCGAACCGCATACGGGAACTGCTGAACGCGGTCGATATCACGCATCGTAATCAAGCCGGCCAATTCATCTTTGCCTTTGACCAGCAGCAGTTTTTCAACCTTGTGATTCCGCAGGATTTCTTTGGCCTGCTCCAGCGTCGTATCGGCCGGACCGGTTACCAGATTCTCAGCAGTCATCACGCCCTTGATCCGGACACTGTCGTCTTTGAGGAATTTCAGATCCCGCCGGGTCAGAATACCCACCAGCTTGCCGCCATCGACAATCGGAATCCCGGAGACATTCTGCTCTATCATCAGCTTTCGAGCTTCTGTAACTGACAGGTCCGAACTGAGTGTCACCGGGTCTTGAATGACGCCGTTTTCGGAGCGTTTGACCTTGGACACCTCGCGCTGCTGGGCCTCGATGTTCAGATTTTTGTGGATGATCCCGATACCGCCCTCTTGAGCCAGCGCGATCGCCATCGCCGACTCGGTTACGGTGTCCATCGCCGCGGAGATAATCGGGATGTTAATCGTGATATTGCGGGTCAGCTGCGTCGCAGTATTGGCTTGACTGGGCACAAAGTCGCTCCGTGCCGGGATCAGCAGCACATCGTCAAAAGTAATGCCTTCGGCGATAATTTTTTTGTCAAAATTCATACATTTCCTCCCTGTACGGGTTTATCGGATTTCTATAAGCGGAACAGTTTACTCAAGAAAGAGCGTTTCGTCAAAGAAAATCCATAAACCGAATTCCGAAAAACAAACAGAATGTCATTTTTCAGCCATAAAATAGACTTTTGATTCTTTCCCGACATTTACATTGTCCAACTGCGGCTTTCCGGTATAATTGGAGGGCATTTTATTGCAAATAGATTATATGTTACACCCAGAATCAAAATGAAGCACATTCAACAGGCGCTAACAAAATATTGGGGATACAACGAGTTTTTGCCCTTTCAGAAGGAGGCGATGGAGTCGCTGCATCGGGGGCGGGACTGCGTTGTTGTTCTGCCGACCGGCGGGGGCAAGTCCCTGTGCTATCAGGCCCCGGCAATGGCAAACGACGGGATGGCAGTCGTCGTCTCGCCGCTGATATCCCTGATGAAGGATCAGGTTGATGCGCTGGTTGAGTGCGGCGTATCCGCGATGCGGCTCAACAGTGCAATGTCCGGCGTCGAGCAGGCCGACACCATTGAGTCGATCCGGCAGGGGATGGTCAAACTGCTGTATCTGTCGCCGGAACGGCTGTTGACCGACGGGATGCTGAATCTGCTGCGAAAAACAAAACTGTCCTATTTTGCCATCGACGAGGCCCACTGCGTAAGTATGTGGGGCCACGATTTTCGGCCGGAATACCGGCAGCTGGGCCAACTGCGTAAGATTTTTCCCGATGTTACCATCGCGGCCTATACCGCTACCGCCACTGAGCAGGTTCGCGAAGATATTGCCCGGCAGCTTTGCCTGAATGACCCGCAAATGCTGGTCGGTTCATTTGACCGCCCTAATCTCAACTACAAAGTTCAACCCAAAAAAGATATTGTCCGCCAGGTCCGTTCTGTCCTGGACCGACACAAGAACGAGTCCGGCATTATCTACTGCATCCGGCGAAAGGATGTCGATGAGTTGTGCAGTCAACTTCAAGCCCACGGCTACAAGGTTGCCCCTTATCATGCCGGGATGGACGCGGAAAAAAGAAAATGCAATCAGGATCGCTTTATCAATGACGAGATCGATACGATTGTCGCGACCATCGCGTTCGGCATGGGGATCGACAAGTCCAATGTCCGCACTGTTATCCATACCGGTATGCCCAAATCGCTGGAGAATTACCAGCAGGAAAGCGGCCGCGCCGGACGAGACCGGCTGGAGGCGGAGTGCTGCATGTTCTATTCAGGCGGAGATTACGGAATATGGAAGTTCCTGATGCGCGATATGCCCGCCGAGGCGTATGATGTCGCCCTCGAAAAGCTCAATGGAATGTACCGGTTCTGTACGAGTGCTTTATGTCGACATGAAACAATTCTGAACTATTTCGGCCAAACTTTGGACAAAGACAATTGCACCGCCTGCGATGTCTGTCTGGGCGAAATGGACACCATTGAAGACGCGCTGGTCGTTGCTCAGAAGATTTTATCCTGCGTGGTTCGTCTTGAACAACGATTCGGCGCCGGTTATACCGCCCTGGTATTAGCCGGCTCGAAAGATAAACGCATTCTCGAGAACGGACATGAGGCGCTGAGTACCTATGCCCTGCTGAAGGATTCTTCTAAATCCGTCATCCATAACTGGATCGAACAACTCGTCGGGCAGGGGTATCTTGAAAAATACGGGGAATACAATCAACTGGCCGTTACGGAAAAGGGGCGAACGGTGCTGAAGGGCCAGGCAGCACCCCGCCTGATGCAACCTGCCGAAAAGAAAACAACCCGTGTTCCCAGGCCGACCACCGAATCATGGGAAGGCGTGGACAGCGGTCTGTTTGAAGAACTGCGAGGGTTTCGCAAGACCGAAGCCCGCGAAAGAGGTGTACCGCCGTTTGTGGTCTTTGGCGATGCTACCCTGCGCGAGTTGGCCAGAATCCGACCCTCAACGCCCAAATTGCTGATGACAGTCAAAGGCATCGGCGCCAAAAAACGCCAACAGTACGGGCGGGCCGTGCTGACGATTATTCAGAAATACTGCGAAAAACATCATCTGGATATGGACATCGGTATCGAAGCAGCACCGAAACCGCCCAGAGCCGCCACCGAAGCCAAGAACGCTAAAGAACGGGCTTTTGAGTTGTTTGCTAAACAGCACCCCATCCGCGAAATCGCCGCCGCCGTTAACCGCGCCGAATCGACCACCGCACAATATCTAACCGAATATATTCAAGCCAACGGTATTTCGGACCCCTCGCCGTGGGTGGATCAACAAACGGCTAAAAAAATTCGACACACCATTCGAACCATCGGCAGCAAACAGAAAAGTCTCATTTTCAGACACTTGAACGGAAAAGCGAGTTACCCGGATATCAACATCACACTGGCCTGCTTGAGAAACCCTTAGAACTATGCCCTTATCTTCATTCGGTGGGTTTTCAATTCCTTGGCGTATTCTTTGGCGCGGCCGTCGCAGAATTCATTCAATTGCGACCAAAATGCCTTGCTGTGGTTCATGTGCCGGATATGGCAGAGTTCGTGCAGTAAAATATAGTCCTGCAAATGTTCGGGCAAAAAGGCGATATTGATGTTTAAGCTGATGTTGTTATTCGACGAGCAGCTACCCCATTTGGTCCTTTGGCAGCGGAAAGCGGCCTGTCGATACGGCAGGTCGTATTGGTCCGAAAACCGCTCCAGGCGACTGAACAATTCGTCCTGAATTTTATTCAGTTCCTCCGGGGACAACTGGGGCTGTTCTTTTTGAAGGTTTTCCATTTGCCGCATCTTTGCCAGATGCTTTTGGATCCACGCCTGCTTGGATTGCACAAACTCTTTTGCCCCTTCAAGCGAAGTACCGGCGGGAACCGTTACCGTAATGGCTTGAGTCGGTTCAATCGTAATCCGCATTCTTTTAGCTCTTGCAGAGCGACGGTATGCGATATTCAGATTGTGAAGTGTTTGGCTCACTTATTTTTCGGCTTTGAGGGCATCGGCCAGCGTGATGCTGCCTTCGTAGAGGGCGCGGCCGATGATGGCTCCGGCGACGCCGGCGGCTTTGAGGGTTTTGATGTCTTCGACCGTCGTTACACCCCCGGCGGCTACGATGGGAGTATCCACCGCTTCGACGAGCTGCTTCGTTCGCTCAATATTCGGCCCGGCCAGCATCCCGTCCTTGCTGATGTCGGTATAGACGATCGCAGCCAGCGGCAGGTCGGCGGCCTGTTTGGCAAAATCAAGGATGCTTTGCGAACCCTGATCCAGCCAGCCCTCAGTCGCCAGGTTCGCACCCCGCGCATCCAACCCCAAAACAAGCTGATTCGGGTACTTACGGGCCATTTCGCCAAACCAGCCAAACTGCTTGATGGCACTGGACCCAAGAATCAGCCGGGTTACGCCCGCGCCCAGCATTGTAACAATCGCCGCTTCGTCGCGAATGCCGCCGCCGAGTTCGACCTTCATCGGAACCTCTTTCGCTATTTTCGCGACAACTTCGGCATTAACGGGTTTGCCCTCTTTGGCTCCGTCCAGATCGACCACATGCAGCCACTGTGCACCGGCATCGTAAAACTCCTGTGCCTGAGCGACGGGATCGTCTTTATAAGTGATTTTCTTGTCGTATTCGCCCTGAATCAGACGAACACATTGGCCGTCAATCAAATCTATCGCAGGTAATATATCCATTTAAAACTTTCTGTTTTTATAAAGTATTTGTTCAACCCCTACGGGGTTGCAAATATTTTGCGGCATCGTTACCACGGGTTTCGGTCGCTTCGCTCCCTGCGCCCGCGGCTATTATTGTTATGACCCCTACGGGGTCCCCTATGAAATAACTGTTTTTAATATTGTGTCGCTTTATGCTTTTGTGCCGGCAAGATGCCGGCGTTACAACTCATCCCTGCGCCCCGATGGGTCGGGATTTCGCTTTGCTCAACTCGCAAACGCTTCGGGCTGTTGTTTTATACATTAGAGTTCGTAGAGTTCTTTGCCGGTCAGGAGCGTAAAGCCGTGAGCGGTGATGGTTTCTTCCAAGTTTACATTATCGGGATTGTCAACCTCCATCAGGCAAATGCCCTGCCGGTCCTTGGGAGAAACGAAGCCGTAAGCATCCTTGATATTGACCCCTTTGTCCAGCAGCGCCGTCGTCAACCGGTCCAGGTTGCCCGGTTGATCATTTTCGGCGGTAACCGCCAGTACATCTTTGAGGGCGCAGGCAAACCCGCGGTCGGCCAGCGCCAACTGGGCCTTTTCGGGCTTATCGACGATCATCTTCATCAGGCCGAACTCGCCGCGGTCCTGAATGGTAAACGCCCAGATATTCAGATTGTTCTCCAGCAGCACATCCGAAATGGACTTCATTCTGCCGGGACGATTTTCCAGAAAGATCGTTAATTGCTTTGCCATATCCTGCCCCTGTCAAAAAAGAACCACGAATAAACACTAATTGAACACGAATATAATTTTAACGGGATTTATTTTACCATGAAGATCACGAAGAACATGAAGTTTTTTTAAGTATTTTTTCTTCATTTTCTTCATGTACTTCATGGTTTAATGATTTACAGTTGCTCGCGATCGTCGAGTACCCGTTTGGCTTTGCCTTCGGAGTGCGGCAGTGCCCCGGGTTCATGCAATTCAACATGCGGATTGATCGTAATTGAAGCACGCAGTTTTTCTGTGATCTTCTTTTTCAACGCATCCAATTCGTTCATATCACCGGTGAACATCTTGGCATAAATTTCCACCTTGACGGTCAGCCGGTCCAGCGTTCCCTGTTTGGTCAGGTAGATCAGGTAGTTTGTCCCCACCTCCGGAACCGCCATAATCACTTCTTCGATCTGCGACGGGAAGACATTGACACCGTTAACGATCAGCATGTCGTCAGTGCGCCCCTGAATACGCGAGAGGCGCCGGTGGGTTCGGCCGCAGCTGCACGGTTCGGCGATCACATACGCCAAATCCCGTGTGCGATAGCGGAACAGCGGCATCGCCGACCTCACCAGATTGGTCAGCACGACTTCGCCCTGCTCACCATCCGGCAGCAGCTGACCCGTTTCCGGATCGATAATTTCCAGGATATAGGCATCCTCCCAGACATGCATCCCCTGCTTATGCACACACTCAAAAGCCACGCCGGGGCCGTTCATTTCGCTGAGGCCATAAGAATTGTAAGCGTCAATGCCGTACAGTTCTTCGAGTTTTAACCGGGTGTTCTCCGAATACGGTTCCGCTCCCAAAAACGCTTTTTGAATATGCAGCTCTTCAGGGCGGGTACCAAAGCTGTCCAGCTTGGAGTGGATGTGCAGCAGATAGCTCGGCGTCACATGCAGGACCGTCGTCTTAAAGTCCTTCATGATCTGCACCTGCCGCTGGGTATTGCCGCCGCCGACGGGAATCACGGTCATACCGACCCGTTCGGCGCCATAATGCAGTCCCAGGCCGCCGGTGAACAGGCCGTAGGTCATCATATTCTGAAATACATCTTTCGGGGAACAGCCGGTCGCAACGATACTGCGCGCCAGCAAATCCGTCCACGCCTCCATATCCTCTTTGCCGAAATAGATCACCGTCGGGATGCCGGTCGTGCCGCTGGAGGAGTGGACACGAACAACATCGGCCATCTCCACCGCAAGCAGTCCTGTAGGAAAATTCTGACGCAGATCGTCTTTAACATTAAACGGCAGCCGCTGCAGGTCATCCAGCGACTGGATATCCTCCGCCGAAGTAATGCCGGCCCTGGACAGGCGTTTTTTATAAAAATCGGTTCTAAGCGACTGGGTAATTAAATCCTTCAGCCGCTTGAGTTGAAGGGCTTCAAGGCCAGATCGCTCCATCGTTTCAACATTCTTATCCCAATAGGTGATTTCCATCATTCATTCCAACAAATCAGAGTCCTTGAATTCCTTTTTCATCAATCACTTTTAAACCATTCTCTCGCAGCACCTGGGCCGCCAGCTCGGGATTATCGAACCGAAATACCAGCAAGGCATTCTCGGAATCTTTTTCGACGAATCCATACATGTACTCAACATTAACATCGTGTTCCGAAAGCGTCTCGAGCACTTCAGCCAGTCCACCGGGTTTATCCGGAACTTCAGCGGCAACCACATCGGTTCGGTTGGCGGTAATCCCGTTCTTGCGGAAAAGATCGGCCGCTTCGGCGGGCTTGTCCACAACCATTCGCAGCACCCCGAACGATTCCGTTTCGGCAATGGTCAGGGCACGAATATTAATGCCCGCCTGCCCCAGCATCGAACAGACCTCGGCCAGACGCCCTTTGCGATTTTCCAAAAATACGCTGATTTGCGTGATCTTCATAATCTCTCCTATTCTTCAAGAAACCACAGATTTCGCGGATTTTTACAGATCATTTTTATAAAACTATAACCATGAAGTTCATGAAGAAAATGAAGTTTTTTTATTTATTTTATCTTCATGTCCTTCGTGTTCTTCATGGTAAAATTTTTCTACAGCGCGCGTTTGTCCACAACGCGTTTGGACTTGCCCATGCTGCGTTCAATGGTTTTCGGCTCGACCAAATGAACCTTCACGCCAATCGACAGGACCGCTTCGATCTCTTTTTTGATCTTCGCGCTCAACGCGCTCATCTGTTTGATCTCGTCGGAGAAAATCTTTTCATCCACTTCCACCATAATCTCGACCTGATCCAGTTTGTGCGCGCCACGGTCGATCACAATTTGATAGTGCGGCTGCGTACCTTCAATGCCCAGCAGCACATGCTCGATTTGCGACGGGAAGACATTAATCCCGCGCACGACGATCATGTCATCCGTGCGTCCCTTGATCTTGCTGGTTCGCGGGCTGGTGCGGCCGCATTGGCACGGTTCAGTGGTCATACTGACGATGTCCCGCGTGCGGTAGCGAATCAGCGGAATGCCCTGCTTGGTCAGCGTCGTAATGACCAATTCGCCATCTTCGCCTTCGGCAGCGGGCTGCCCTGTTTCCGGGTCGATGATCTCAGGGTAGAATACATCCGAGTAGATATGCAGGCCGTCTTTGTAAGTACACTCCTGCGAAACGCCGGGGCCGATGATCTCGCTGAGCCCGTAAACATCCGTTGCCAGCATATTCCACGCCTCCTCGATCTCCGACCGCATCGATTCGCTCCACGGCTCGGCGCCGAAGATACCGATGTCCCAACTGGCCGTTCGCGGGTCGATCCCCAGTTCTTTGGCCTCCTCGGCCATGTAAAGGCAGTAGCTGGGGGTACAGCACAGGATGCGCGGCTTGAAATCCTGCATGATCTTGAGCTGGCGTTTTGTCTGACCTGATGAGGTCGGAATGATCGTCAGCCCCATTTCCAGCGAACCGTAATGGAAACCCAGTCCGCCGGTAAACAATCCATAGCCATAGGCGATCTGGACAGTATCGTCCGGCTTGGCGCCGGCACAGCACATCGTCCGCGCCATCACCTCCGACCACAGCGAAATATCATCCCGCGTATAGCCGACCAGCGTCGGGTTGCCCGTGGTACCGCTGGACACATGAATCTCCACCAAATCTGTCCGGGGACGTGAAAACAAGCCAAATGGATACGTGTCGCGCATATCCATCTTGGTCGTAAAGGGCAATTTAACGACGTCGTCAATCGACTGAATATCAGAGGGGCTTATCCCTTGCGTATCGAACTTTTTCTTATAAACAGGACAGTGCTCATAAACATACTTGCAAAGCTGGATCAAACGCTCGGATTGAAGATTTTTCAAATCCTCCAACGGCATGGTCTCAATCGATTCATTCCAAATCATATTTGACTCCCAAAAAGAACCACGAATGCACACCAATATACACGAATTTAATTTCAACCACCGAGGACACGGATGACACCGATTTTTTTTTCAGTATCCTCAGCGGCTTCGGTGGTTAATTTTTCTTCACAAGTTTTTTCGCTTCGCGAAAAACTTCTTTGTTGCCCTGCAAAATCGACGGTTTGAAGACGGTCTTCAGTGCCTTCTGCCAGCTCGCATTGCTGATGGGCAGATAAGCGGCCAAAACGCCAACCAGCGCGGTATTCAGACATCGCGGATTATCAATCATGTCCAATGCCGGCTTGAGGTAGTCCACCAAATCAACGCCGTTTTTCTTCAGGAAGGGTTTGAGGCGCTTATGCTCATCACCCTGGAAGCACAACAAAAAATCCGCCTGGCCGGGAGACACTAAAGGCGAGTATATCTTTTTGCCGAACCGCACATGCGACTCCACCGACCCACCCCGCTGGCTCATTCCATGCACCTCGGACTTCTTGACATGAAAGCCCTCATACATCGCCGCCCAACCAACCAACTCGGAGGCCTTGATAATCCCCTGCCCGCCGATGCCGCCAAACGTTATATTATAGTCTGCCTGTTTTTTCATCATCTGGATTTCCAAGTCGCCTTATTTCTTTTTCTTAATTAGAACACACGGATGCTTTGCGATAATCACGCTGAGCGCATCCTCGTCGATTCGCTTTTTGACGAGAGCTTCCAACTCTTTGATATTGCCGGTCGGGTTGACCACATCCACATTGTCCGCCCCGCAGGCCTTACACAGTCGTTTCAGATCCAGCAGTTTCGTTTTTTCATTGCGAATGGTCCAGCCCGTTGCGGGATGCTGCTGGCCGCCGGTCATCGCGGTCGTGGAATTATCAAGAATAAAAATAATTCCCTTGGCCTTATTGTAAGCCGCATTGATCAGGCCCGTTACGCCGGAATGAACAAAGGTCGAATCGCCAACCACACCAACGATCTTGCCGCCCGGATGCGCCCGACGGAGACCTTCATTAAAGGTAACGCCCGCCCCCATGCAGATACAGGTATGCAGCGCCGATGTCGGCGGCAATGCGCCCAGCGTATAACAACCGATATCGCCCGCCACAAACAGTCCCAGCTTCTTGAGAACGGAGAATGTCACCCAATGCGGACAACCCGCACACAATCGCGGCGGTCGGCCCGGACGTTTTTTGACGTTTTTCACGTTGCCGTTGACAACATCGGCCATGACACCGGGGCTTAGCTCGCCCAACCGGAACGAAGGATGTTTGAACTTCGCTTTCTTGATCCCCAGAGCCTTGAGGTGCTCTTCAAGGAACGGGTCCAATTCTTCAACCACGACCAGTTTTTTAACCGATTTTGCAAATTCAGCGATCTTTTCATCGCAGAACGGATACAGAAATCCCAGCTTCAAATAAGACGCATCGGGATAGACTTCTTTGAGGTAATTGTAAGTGACACTGGATGTAATAAAGCCGAGTTTTGTATCATTGATCTCAACTTTATTCAGCTTGGTGCGTTCGGAAAACTTTTGCAGCTTCTCGGCACGTTTTTCAATAACAACATGACGAAGGCGGGCATTGCCCGGCACCATCACATATTTACGCATATTCGGTTCCAGCTTAACCGGTTTGACTGTGGTGCGTTTATCGAGCTTGACATCTTCCTTCGTATGCGAAATCCGCGTGGTCATTCGCACGATCACCGGCGTATCAAACTTCTCGCTGATCTTGAACGCCTCGGCCATAAATGCTTTCGCCTCGGCGGGACTGGACGGTTCCAGAACGGGCAGCTTGGCATAGATCCCGACCCAGCGGGTATCCTGCTCGTTCTGTGAGGAGTGCATATCGGGATCGTCACAAACCACAACTACAAATCCCGCATTGACACCGGCGTAGGAGGACGTCATCAGCGGGTCCATTGCCACATTCAGGCCCACGTGCTTACAGGCGAACAAACTGCGGACCCCCCCGACTGCAGCGCCGTAAGCAACTTCATAGGCCACTTTTTCATTCACGGACCACTGGACATCTAATTCCTTGTATCCGGCCAGGGCCTCGAGGATTTCTGTTGAGGGAGTTCCCGGATACGCACACGCTACCGACAACCCCGATTCCCACGCACCGCGGGCCAGAGCTTCGTTACCGGAAAGAAACGATTTCTTGAGGGTTATTTTTTTTGCCATTGATACCCTTTTCTCACAATATCCATTCCAAATGCTATATTATACAGGACATAGAGAGTACCGCATTAGGCCATTTCGGTCAAGGGCTGATGGGGGTAATTGTTCAAAAAACTACGTTAAAAAGCAACTGTTCTTTTGCATAAAAACACTTCGGCCATCTCCTTTGAACAAACACCATAAAAAAGGGCCCGCCGGAAAACCGACAGGCCCATAGGAGATCAAAAAAGCTCAACAAGAGCGTTTTTTTGTCTTAGAATGTCCATTCCATGTTGATACGAGCAAAGAAAGCGTCATCGGTACTGGGATCATCATAGTAGCTTTCGCCCGGAATGAAGTAGTCCAGGAGGAACTGGGTCCTGAAGTTCTTGCAGCACTGATAGGTCAAAAGACCTGTGAGCATTTGGCCGCGGAAGTGGCCGTTGCCGAAATTGAGCCCCTCGCCGGGACCTCGAGGAGTGGCATTTTCATAGGTCATCTCGTCCGCCCATAAGAGGTTGTAGTCCGTCAGAAGCGTCCATTGCTTAGCGGGTTTGAAGCTGTGCCCAATCCCGAGTCGATGCAGGTTGGTCACTTCGCCCAAGGCACCTTCAAATGTCCACAGATAGGACTGCAGGTCGCCGCCCCGCTGGGACTGCGGCCAGTCACCCCAGAGCGTATCAAATTTCTCATCAGCGCTGGTACTCGGATCGTCGCCTGATAAGTATTCATAACCAAAATGGACTTCACTCTTCTGATCGTTATTGAACGCATAGGTCATCTTAGAGTTGCCGCCCAATGCCTTCAAACTGGAACCTTCGCGGTCGCCCCACTGCTTGGCGATTTCAGCGGTATAACTCCAGTTTTCATCCAGCGTACCAAAGAAACGGGTGCCGATCGTATGAATATCCGCATCAGGGCCCTGGCCGGCTTTGCCATTGCCCTTTGCCCAGTCGGATTCTTCCTCATTTTTGTAGATGTAGTACAATTCGTTCTTATGCGCATCGTTGAGATTGCTGTGCAGGTACATGATGAGGCCTTTTTCATCTGAAAGCTGCGTCAGGTGACGACGGTCTTCAGATGCGTTGTGGTTAAACGGTTGGAGCCATTTGTCCTCATCGTCATACTGCTGGATATAGATCAGGTCCAATTTGCTGATGTCGCTAAGATCATACCGAGCCCGGATCGCATCGAAGAAAATGGTTCTGGAACCATCGCCCGGTGTGCCGTCCAATACCAACCAACCGGTACCGAGGATGATGTCCTGACGACCGACGGTTAAGGTCAGCGGCATATCAAAGGCGTTACGGAACTGAAGATTCATGTGGTCGAAGATCGCTTCATCAAAGTCGTAACTTTGTTCATCTAAAAATGAACTGAACGAGTCACTCGGTGCGCAATGACCCCAGAACTCCCAGACCAGTCGTGTGTTGAGGTCGACATCTTCATTAATCGCATATTTGGCGGACAAACGCGTGCGGTAGCGCTGCCAGTGATAATTATTCCAATTTTCGCCGGCTGCATCACCAAATGATTTGTTCAAACCAAAAATGTTTCGGTTATAGACTTCCCTCAAACGCAGGTCCAGTCCCAAGGTAAGCCCTTCGGTCGGATTGTGGAACGACTTCATCCAGTCCGTATCCACTTCATGGAAGTGAGCCGGCTCTTCCTGCAGATATGCTTCGCCGGTACCGTTCGCCGCTATCGCCACCGAAGCGATGCCGCTAATCACCGCCATCAAAATCAATTTTTTCGCCATTTTTCTTGCCTTCATCATTTGTTCTCCTTAAATAATCATTACCTTTTCTATTCGACTTTACAGTGTTTTTAGCCACACAAAACCGCTTATTTAAAGCATTTATCAAGATGATCCTTCGAGGGCGGTTTGGTCATCAAACTGACAACAATCGCCACAATAATCGAGATCGGGAACGCAACACAGATCGGGTCCACCCAGTCCCAGTTGGGCTTACCGGCCAGAATACTGGTTTTGCCGTCTGTCAGCTTCTGAACCAGTCCAATCGCCGCCGCTTCTTTAGATTTAACCAGCAACAGCCAGAAAGCGGTAATGGCAAATCCTATTAAACACGACGAAAGCGCACCGGCCCGCGTCATTCGTTTCCAGTACAACGCACCGATAAACGCCGGCAAAAAGGCAGATGCACACAGTCCAAAGAAGATCGCCGTTGCACGCGGAATCACCGTGCTTTCATCCCAGTAATAGCTTAACAGAACGGCATAAACAATCCCAATAACAATGCCGATGCGTGTTACCATCATCGTGTGTCCGTGCTTGCCGGTAAACTGCTCCCACATATCCCGACCGGCACTGGTACCGACCGTATGGAACTGGCTGGACAGCGTACTCATCGCCGCGGCCAACAATGTCAGTAAGAACAGCAGGCCAAACCATTTGGGCAAAGCGGTTTTGATATAGGTGGGAATAATCTGCCCTGAATCCGCTTTAGCAATCACAATTGAAATACTGCCGCCCTGAACCACATCGACCGTCTGACCCTCAACTGTTACCTGTCCGGCCACTTCACCATCCAACAGTACCGGGGCTATTTTGCCCTCCACATCGACCCACTGGTCCACATCATTCTGCTTCATTAGCTGAATTTCGGCATGACCTTTTTCTTCATCGATTATATTCACCACGCGGCCTTTGAGCCGTGGGCCATTCTCCGCAAAATAAACATTTGACAGAGCACCAACAACAAACGCTACACCAGTCATCACAATAATAAAGACACCGCCAATCAGAACCGCGCGATTCAGTTCTTTTTTGCTCTTAACGGTCATAAAGCGAACCACCAATTGAGGCTGTGCCAAAACGCCGATACCAACACCTAACGTCAGCGTTGGAATTACAAGCCACCAGAGATTATAGACGATTTCACCCCAGCCAAATGGCGTCATCGCCGTCCAACCCTGATGGCCAATCGCCTGTAATTTCTTCGGAACCAGTGAGGCCATTGCCGTCAATTTCTCATGACCGGTCGTAACGCCGCCAACCTTCTGATAGGTAAAGATCAGCAGTACCAGCATCCCAACAAACATAATCGTACCCTGCAAGGCATCGGAATACATTACGCCCTTGAGACCGCCGACTACTACATAGGCCGCAATAATTACACTAAAGACCAACAGGGCTGTTTCATACGGAATAGCAAACTGGACAGCAATGAACTTGCTACCGCCAATCAGTACCGCAGCAGCATAGAGCGGAATAAACAGAAAGATAACCAGTCCAGCGAAAATCTGTAGGAATTTACTTTCAAAACGGCGTGCCAAAAACTCAGGGAATGTATGCGCATCCAGATGGTGCCCCATCCGACGGGCACGCGGTGCCAGAAAAACAAAAGCAATAAAAATGCCCACAAAGATATTGAAAAAAGTCAACCACAGCAGATTCATCCCAAACAACCCCGCCACACCGCCAAAGCCGACAATCGCACTGGTGGAAATAAAGGTGGCTCCGTAACTCATCGCCATCACAAACGGATGAACTTCACGACCCGCAATAAGATAGTCGGTTGCGCTTTTGGTTCGCATATACCCCAAAAAACCAAGATACACAACAACCAAAAGATAAGCCAATACAACAATGATTTCCCAAACGCTTACACCTTGTGCTAACATAATAATCCTCCCTGATTTTAAGACAGGAATTCCATTAACTTCGATTTTGAAGAATTACAATTCTTCCTCAACCTTATTCTCCTCCGCTGCCCACTTAACATCATCGGGCTGGATGTCCTCAGCACCTTTATTCCAGTTAAGAAGGCCGTAGACAACACAGAGAACCGTACTTGCGATGCACAAAAGATATGCTGTTAAAACTCCTTTGTCCTCAATTCCAAGCATAAGCGACTCCTTTCAAACGCCAAAAATACCAGATTCTTAAACCTGAGCTAGAATGTTCCCATAATACAGTTGTTATGTCAATAAAAACTTCTAACACGATCTTAATAATTATCGGCATTTGACTAACAAATATGTTACTTTTATTGTACTTAAATTGCCTTTAATAGCGTAAAAAATCAATAATACGCACAAAAACAGCTTGTTATAGGACATATTGAACACAAGAAATGAGCTTTGGAATGGGTTTTCTGCGAGGTTTCAGCCAAGTTGTGAGGTGCCAAATGGATAGCGAGAAAGGTTTCGCCAAAAAGGAACCACTGCCATAAGCGACACCACCGCCAATATCAGGGGTCAGGCAACGGGTTATACGCGATGCAGTTCGTCGAGGGGCAGTTGGTCGGCGGACGGCGGGACAGCTATGCAGACGATTTTGGAGATGACTTTGATGATTTTCCGTATGGGGGTAACTATTCGGCGATGGCGATGTAGGGACTCAGAACCCCGGCGGGTTAAAAGAAAACCACGAACGGACACGGAAACACACGAATTGTTTAGATGGTTGTCAGTAGT
>JBDLJN010000033.1:0-19095 GCA_039714335.1 Planctomycetota bacterium | reverse complement strand
TGATCAGCTTGTATTTTACATAAAAATCGTCGAGCGAAAGTTGCAGGATGGTCGGTGTGGGATCTTCCAGAACTTCCTCGACATCTTGGGCTGACTGGAGCAGCAGTTCATGGACCTTTCGCCAGGGGACGTCGTAACCGATGGTAACCGCCGTGCCGAGGTTGACACCGATACTCTTGGTCATTCGGCTGTAATTGATGATGTGGTTGGCCGAAACCAGGGCGTTGGGAATGCTGATGATCTCGTTGGTCGGGGTCTTCAGGCGCGTTGAAAAGGTGCGTCTGGCCATCACCGTGCCGCTGAGCCCGTTGATCTCGACAAAATCACCCGGCGAGAAAGACCGCATGTAAGTCAGCATCAAACCGCCAAAAATGTTGCCTACCGTCGAGGTGGACCCCAACGAGAAAAGCACGCCCATAAAGATCGAGATGCCCTTAAAGGCCGGAGAGTTGGAACCGGGAATGTACGGAAACGCCGCCACCGCCGCAAAGACAATGATGACGATACGGACCAGGCTGTAAGTAGTATCGGCCCAGTCCTTATAAAAGCCCCTGATCCGAACCTTGCCCTCGCCAATCTGGGTAAAGACATGCTTGATGAAACGCAGCAGGTACCGGACGATAAGAATGATCGCCAGCAGCGCGAAAAGATTGGGCAGGTTGTCCATAAAGGCATGTCCGAAACTGATGAACGGCGTGCTGATCAATTCAAACAGCCGGGCTGAAAAATTGAACATCCACGGGAAAAAGCTGAGTACGACATCCAGGTACAGGATGAAGACGCCAACCAACACAATCAGATGAATCAATCTGACCAGGTTGTTATTGATCGTGACAATACTGTCGCCCTCGACAAACTTAAACATCTGCTGGCCGGCGAATTTCTTCTCGATTATCTTCATCTCCTTGTGACACAGCAGACGCAGTACCAGCCAGACGATCAGGAACACAACGGTGGCAATCGCGGTTAAAACAGCTCCTTCCAGATAATGTTCAGCCGTGTAGTCCTTGCGGTATTGGTCGATGATCTCGCGGATTTGCGTCAGCCATTGTTCAGCCAATTGCTGCCGCGGAACCCCGTGGTGTTCCGCATCCCTCTCCCAGATCCCACAGACTACATCGGTACCCGACATGATCATACTGATCTTCAGGTCATCATCGTGATAAACAGCAAATTCTTTTGTACTGACAAAGGGGGATTTGGCTTGTTTTTTAAGACGCTTAACCAGGATATCCGTGCGGCTTTCGGCCGGCAGCTGAGAAATGTTTGTAACTTCAAAGAGATCTTTACCGTGAAACTTGAGGACCGCTGTATCGGCAACAACTTCCTCGACAGCAGATTCCTGCGCCTGCACCCCCGCAAACGACAGCCCCAACATTATCGCGAAAAATATCCGGTATCTCATGCTTACATTTCTCCGAACTCACCGTATTAAAAAAACAGGGACAGCACCTGTTTGCCTTATCAATGATGAGAGAACAACGCTAACTCCATTGACTGGCTTGAATACTCATTCAGTCGTCCGCACTGCCGATATACCGATAGATTCCCGCGCCAAGGATGGCGCCGATGATCGGTGCCAGCCAGAACAGCCACAACTGCCCAATGGCCCATCCCCCGACGAACACGGCCACACCCGTGCTGCGTGCGGGATTGACGGAGGTATTGGTTACCGGGATGCTGATCAGGTGGATCAGCGTCAGGCAAAGACCGATGGCGATTGGCGCCAAACCCTGCGGCGCCCGTTTGTCCGTGGCACCGAGAATGACCAAAAGAAACATCATCGTCATGACGACTTCTGTTACAAACGCTGCTAAAAACGAATAGCCGCCCGGTGAATGTTCACCGTAGCCGTTGGACGCAAAGCCCGCCGCGACATCAAAGCCCTCTTTGCCGCTGGCGATGACAAACAGCACGCCGCCGGCAACCACAGCGCCAATGACCTGCGCGATGATATAGGGCAGTAATTGTTTGGCGTCAAAACGGCCGCCCGCCCAGAGTCCAACCGAAACCGCCGGGTTCAGATGACACCCGGAAATATGACCGATCGCAAACGCCATTGTCAGGACGGTCAGGCCAAAGGCCAGCGAAACCCCCAGCAGCCCGATGCCAATATTGGGGAACGCAGCTGCCAGCACCGCACTTCCGCATCCACCCAGAACCAGCCAGAATGTCCCGAAAGCCTCGGCGACACATTTTTTCATATCCGCATTCATGCTCGTCTCCCTTCAAAATCCAGATTGCCCCCACCTGCGTTTTCGACGATACCGAGTATTCATATTTACACAATACAATACCCTGAGGAAGATTGAATAAAACAAGGACCAGCCACCTGTTTTTACATTATTCGCTTATTACTTCGCCAATAAACACAGATGGCTGCCCTGTTTTCGTAACGGCTTCTCTGTTAGTCGCCGTGTCGTCGTTCGTATCGGTCATCCACTCGATTTTCAGTCCGAGTTTCCTGGCGGACTTCCTTGCGGTCTGTAGCACAACCGGTCAGTACGGCGATAAACGCCGCAAGCAGAACAAGTGATACAATAGACTTCAGTTTACTGTTTCGCATAGCATTCTCCCTTATCTCTTTAAAAATATGATTTGACATCAGCCCCGTTGGCCTTTGTCGTTAATTACTTCTCATCTTTTTTGTCCTCAGGTCTGGGGCTCAGCTCTTTGTCTCTCCAGTATTTGGTACCGGCCACTGTCGCCTGCAGGGCAATGCCGGTCTCGGTGAAGTTGTAGATGATGATATCTCCGGTGGTTTCCGCCGCACCGCCAACTTCGCCACCCTTTTCCTCGGACTTGGCGGTCGCATCTGCATGGGCACCCCACTCCCAGCCCGATTCGGTAAATTTATCGAACACCTGATCGGTCTTGAAGACCATGACGGCTCGGAAATCCTTGGCTCCCAGTCCCAATCCGACACCGAAGAATCGCATCTTCATATAGGTTTCTTCGGCGGTCGATGCATTGTGAGCGATACCATATCCATTACCGGAACTCAACAGAAACAGGTTGATGTTAATGTTGCTGAAAACTGCATACCCTGCGGCGTTGGCGATCAGCTTCTTGGCTTCGGGTCTTTCCTGATACAATTCCGCCAGGGTGTCCTTCTTCATTTTTTGGGCATAATCCCTTTTTTCGGATGGATTCGTGCCTTCGGCCTTTCTGCAACCGGTGATTACTACGGCCAGACATACGACCAATAACACTGCTGTTCTTAGTTTCATTTCTACTCCCCTTAAAAAAATGAGTTTAGTTTCTCCCATTAAGTAGACATGGGACATGTTTTTCTCTACGCATTCCCGACTCTTAAGTTCGGATTTAATTTATTTCCGAGGTTTTTTCTGTTATTTCGGGAATAAAAACTGCACTTGGAAACGGACGGACCAGTTCGATCCGGTATCTGGCGATTCGACATTGTAGTAAATATTAGTCGAAAGATTCAGCGGCAGCTTTCCTATCTTAACAATTTTACCAATACCGCCGCCAACGGGGATCGTCCATTGATTATTGCTGTCTCTTGTCCAGTCCGCGATCATGATCGGCGCACTGACCAGATACCAGCCATCGTCCATATTATAGTTGACAAACGGCTGGATCAGCATCTTGTTCACTTCCGGGTCGTCGCCGCAAAAAGACCAGAGCTGGTTTATCAGGCCGCCATAGACCCAGGGACCGTCCATCTTCAAGGCAACAAAGGTCGGCCCGGCGGAGTAGTTGTCCGACGCCAGAATATCATTGGTTTTTGTGGGGAATTCAAAGATCGGGCCAACGCCCCAAATCCATTCGCCTGAATCTTTCGGCGAAAAGAAACTCGAAAACTGAATGTTGCCCAGACCCCACTCTTCACGACCCAGTGCACCCATTGGCGGCTGGTTGATGATCGGCACAATCGTTCGCGTGATCAGGTTCCAGTCTTCATTAAGATTGAATGGAATGACCGGCTGGATATTCAGTACACTGCCGGTTGCGCCTTCGGGGCCGGTATCAAAGCCGATATTCCACTGAAACGGCACACTGATCAAATCCGCGACCGGATTCTGCACCGCCTTGGCCAATGCAGCCTTTTCATCATCAGCCGATTCGGCGGCGCTGCTTTGGACATCCTCTTGAGGCGCCGCTTCATCAGCAAACGATGCTGAAACAAATACCCCTGCCACCATCAGTAATATAATCCATTTTCTCATTTCTGTTTTCCCTTCAACAAACGATTCTGCTCATTATTTTGTTTTTACCGTTACGGTCATATCCGCACCCTGAACGGGAACATAAGCCCTTAATATACCATAAAAAGGTTTGCCGGTTGGGATACCATTGATACCGTTGCCGTCCGGGCTGAGTGTAATCGTATAGGTTCCATCGCTGTTTCGCTTAGAGGAATAGGTGGTCCTGTCATAAATCTTTTTGTCGTTCGGAATCAACAGTTGATTGTCCAGTCCATAAATTGTTACAGAAAAATAACCACCTTCTTTCGCAATATTTGCCGGCACGGTCAAACTATAAGTATCATCCCCATTGAACTGTTTGCCATTCTCGTCGGTCATTATTATTTCGTATCGAACCGTATCAGGCGGCGTACCAAGCTGGCCAAGCTTTACCCCTGCCGCCGACATAATCATACCAACATCGCCGCTTTTTTTACCGAACGCGTCATCCGGGTTCACTCCGGCAGCGATCACAGCATCGATAACTTTGAGGGCTATTCTTTCCGTGTTCGGTGAAAAACGCTGCACATCACGGCCCATATCCCCTTTTCCGCCTTCCATAACGATTGATTTGCTGAGTTCGCGAACCCGGTCCATATTGTTGACAACAACCATCCGAGTAAAAACCAGTCCCTGATCGGTTTCCAGTTCAACAACATAAAAATCACCCTTGGGGACCGTTTGATCGGGCCGCTTGATCAGAATGGGCTTGTCCGGGTTGACAATAACCGCCGGAATATTATGCTTCATATCAAAGATGGAAACAGAAAAAAATTTATCATAAGAAGGTGTTTTCACGATAGCTGGTCCGTCGGAGACACTAAACCAGTTGTAGCCATAATCAACGGTTGCCTGCGGCGTAACAACTGTCGCATCGGTCGGGTCAACCAGACCCGTAAAACTGAATGTACTCTTTTCATGCTTTTGAAGCCAGGCATTCATCATCCTGACCTGTTCCTGATTGGGATATTCGCGAATATACTCTTCGACGGTATCTTTTGCGTGAACCTGCATGGTAGCAATAAATGAAACTATCAGAATAAGTATTACAACAAATTTTGGCTTACTGTTTCGCATAATAATCTTCCTTGCTTTTAGATATGGTTTTTACTTCGAACTGTACGGGTATACGGGTATAGCCGCTACAAATGAGGGGGGGCAAATCGGACAAGTGATATGTCTTCAGGAATGACAAGAGTAGAATTCTCCGATCCATCATTTTCTCCTATCTCTTTTTTACACAAATTCCAAATTCGGTGCAATTGGTATCGGTAATGCAAGAAACAATACTCGACCGAGAAATATAGTTTTTATACTACTGCAACACTGTCTATGTTCAAGTTAAATCCACAAATTGAGCAAAAAACAGCTTAAAATCGCCATTTTACATTCACATTCACAAAGTGTAGGGATGTTTTTTCATAGTCGCCGCTGAGTTCACCAGCCAGATTGCCGCGATTTTTATACATGGGCACCTCGCCCATCCAGACTAATTCATAATTGACACCGATGGTTGTATTTTCAGCATAGGCATATTCGGCACCAAGGCCTAAACGATACATCTCGCCCGACGGCAGATCAGGGGTTACATCTGTTTTGCTCTCGTAAACAGTGTTGAAGCATCTTGTGCCCGTGCCGCTGAACCGGCGCCGGCCAGGGCGGTTTTCTGAGTGCCGTATTCCGACAGGTAGATTCCGCCGGAAAAAATCGAAGATGAAGAACAGGCCGCACTAAGAAGAGAAACAATAAACGAACTTTTTCTGTACAGAATGTGCCGGCTCATAATTTCTCCCTGTGACAAAAGTATCCTTTTGCTGTCCGGATAGTACATCTTCAATGATACCACCTTCGAATACAGCGTCAAGAAAATAAAGACCCTTCAAATATACCCGGTATTCGGTGTGTTTTTAATCCGGCATCGCCAGCCACTTTGCAATTGCGCGGTCGGTGGCTTCGCTGGCGCGTTGAATTTCCATTTCCTCGAGTGATAAATAGGCAGGAAGGGGGGGGCTTTCCCTTCTTTGTGTTCTTTCTTTTTAGGTAGCATCGGTGTAACGTCTGTGTGACAAGCGTTTGCCGGCTGTCGGTCAGTGTCTGTAACATCACTGTCGGGAACATTCTGATAACTGCCCCAATTGCAGATGGTTATCAGGGTGTTATGCCGTGACGTTTGTTTGACCAGAAATCCGCAATTTTCAAAAAAACGCAGCGCCGTCTGTACCTTCCTGCGTGACACGCCAACTCCGCATTTTTCGGACAACGATTTGAGTGATGTGATCATCTGTCCAGGTCGGCAATGATAGGGCCTGCCGTTGAATTCCCACTTCTTTTCAGCATGATTGGCCATCATCAGCAGGGTCACCAGCAAAACCTTCTGTTCGGCGGTACTGGCCTCCCAGAGCGGGTGGCGTAATAATTGGCGGTGAAGTTTGATCCAGTCGTGGGATGTGTTCATGTCAGTCCTCCTTGATAAATAAGCCATTTTATTTGATTCTAAGTGTATTATATCTTAAGTTAAGTGATCGTCAAACTTTACTTCTTTTTATTTTCACATTTATTATATTTTACGAGAACAAAATATACCCCCATGAGGTATAAGCAAGGAACCGAATCGAAGTTTATTTTGGTAAATGATCAAAATGGCAGCAAATCCAGACCATTCAGATGTGCTTTCAGCCCTGCGGCGAGTCGAAGGGCAGGTTCGCGGCGTCCAGCGGATGGTCGAAGACAAAAAATACTGCATCGACATTCTCAACCAGATCGCCGCGGTCAAAGGGGCCTTGGGGTCTGTCGAAAAACGCATTCTCGAACGGCACTTCCAGCACTGTGTCAAAAACGCCATGACCAGCCAATCCGAGGCTGAGACCAGTGAGAAAATCCGTGAGATCATAGATCTGGTCAACAAAAGGATCTCTTAAAGATGGGAAATTCAGATTACAAATTCAGGATTTTGGCGCCAATATACCATAGTGAAATAATGGGAAAATCGGAGTTAATGGCTTTTGGAGATCGAGCGATTATGAAAGTACTCATATCCATTATCGTTTTCGTGAGTGTTTCCGGGATTGGGTTTTGTCAGCCGGATGCCGCTGACCCCAACGCTCCTGCAGCGCTTTCCGATATGCTTCGCATCGCCGCAGAGAATAACGCCGGCCTCAAGAGCAGCTTTGAGCGGTGGCGGATGGCGGTCGCTGCGGTTCCGCAGGCGAAAGCCCTGGACGATCCCCGTTTTACCTACGGCTACTTCATTGAAGAAATCGAGACCCGCACCGGCCCGCAGAAGCAGCGTTTTGGCCTTTCGCAAAAGTTTCCCTGGTTTGGCGTGATCGCCGCCCGCAGTGATGCGGTGTCTGCTGCGGCCGCGGCCGCTTACCAACGCTATGAAGCCGACAAGCTCAAACTGTTCGGGCAGGTTAAGGACGCTTTTTATGAGTACAGCTATCTGTACGAGGCGATCAGGATCGCCCGGCAAAACCTGGACCTGCTGAAGCATTTTGAGCAGGTGGCCCAGGCCCGCTACCGCACCGCCGCCGTGAGTCATCCTGATTTGATTCGGGCACAGATCGAGCTGGCGATGCTGGAAGACCACCTGACCGGGCTGGAAAATATGCGGGCACCGGTTGTCTCGGGCCTGAATGCGTTGCTGAATCGGGATATCGAGTCACCGCTGGGTTGGCCGCAGCGGATAGAGGCGCCTCTGGCGGCGGTCGATGAAACAGCGGTGACCCGACTGATTGCCGAGCGGAATCCGGAGATCGCGGCTCTGCAAAAGGATATTGCTGCGGCACGAGGCCGGATACGCCTGGCACAGAAACGGTACGCCCCGGATATCACACTGGGGGTGGACTGGATACAGACCGATGAAGCGCGGGCCGACGGGGTCTGGGGGTCGGGACGCGATCCGGTCGTCGCGATGGTGTCGTTCAATATCCCGCTGTGGGGCGGCAGCTACAAAGCGGGCACCCGGCAGGCACAGGCGTCCATGCGATTGGCCCGCCAGCGAAAAGAACAGTTGCAACTTGACCTGTCGGCCAGGGCGGCGGAGGTTCTCTATCAGATCGCCGAAACCCGCCGCAAGGCAGCGCTGTATGAGAACACGCTGATCCCGAAGGGCAAAGAAATGGTCGAGGTGTCCGAGTCGTCATATCGGGCCGGCGGGGTTGATTTTTTGAACCTGATCGATGCCCAGCGAAAGTTGCTGACGTTTGAAGTGACCTACCAGCGAATCCTGACCGATCACCTTCAGGCGCTGGCGGTATTGGAAATATTAACCGGCGGAGCGATACCGCTGAAAGAAGAGAACCACGAATGAACACTAATGAACATAAATTATTTTTAATGCAAAAGACGCAAGTGCTGCAAACGTCGGGTGGCACGGTCAAGCTCTGCTTGGCCGTGATAGTTCCTTATATATTAGTGTATTTGTCCCGATACATCGGGATTAGTGGTTCAAATGATTGAGGTGCGAGCATGAAGAAACGATATGCAAAATGTGTTTGGACGATTATTCTATTGCTTGTCGCGGCAGTTGTCTTTTTTGTTGGCGGTTATATGCTGCGAGGGCTTCGAACGGACCAGCAGGGTGCGGGTACGCAACAGGTTGCCAAAACCGTGTGGACCTGTTCCATGCACCCGCAGGTACGCGAAGACAAACCCGGCAAGTGCGATTTTTGTGCGATGGACCTGATCCCGCTTGAACCAGACTCCGGTGACGGCAGCGGAGAAAGGATGATCACCTTTTCCGAAGGAGCGACTAAGCTGATGGAGATACAGACCCACTCCGTCGAGCAAAAAACGCTTTCGCACCGTGTGCGACTGGTCGGCAAGATCGCACTGGACGAGACCCGGACCAAGACAATCACCGCCTGGGTGCCCGGACGTATCGAGCGGCTGTTTGTGGACTACACGGGTATCGTGGTGCGTCCCGGCGACCATATGGTCGAATTGTACAGTCCAGACCTGATCACCGCTCAGACCGAATTCCTGCAATCGGTCAAATCTGCCGGTCAGTTGGACGGTTCATCGGAGCTGGTGGCCGATTCGATTCGCCAGACGCTGCGGGCCGCACGGGAAAAACTGCTGCTGCTGGGACTGACCGAAGAACAGATCACCGATATTGAAACAGCGGGCGAACCGCTGGACCGGCTGACGATCTATGCGCCGATCGGTGGTGTCGTCATTGACAAAAAAGCGACCGAGGGCGCATATGTCAAAACCGGCACGCCGATTTATACGATTGCGGATTTGTCCAAGCTGTGGGTACTGCTGGATGCGTATGAGTCCGACCTGCCGTGGATCCAGTACGGTCAGTCCGTCGAGTTTTCCGCGCAGTCGCTTCCGGGCGAGGTCTTTACCGGTCGAGTCAGTTTTATCGACCCGGTGCTGAACGACCGCACGCGCAGCGTCAAGGTGCGGGCCGTGGTCGATAATCCCGCCGGCAAGCTCAAGCCGAATATGCTTGTCTCGGCGTTTGTGGAGACACCGGTTGCCGAGCAGGGGGCGGCGATGACAGCCGAGCTTGCGGGCAAATGGATCTGCCCGATGCACGGCGAGATTGTCAAAGACAAAGCAGGGACATGTGACATCTGCGGGATGGATCTGGTCACCGCCGAATCGCTTGGCCATGCGGGGCAAACCGATGCATCGCCGCCGCTGGTGGTTCCGGCCTCGGCGGTGCTGGTGACGGGCAGGGCGCTTGATAAGGCGGTGGTGTATGTACAGGTCGAAGGCGCCGACAAGCCGACATTTATTGGCAAAGAGATTACACTGGGCCCGCGGGCAGGGGACTATTACGTTGTCCGTTCCGGGCTGATGGCTGGTGAGCAGGTGGTGACCAACGGCAACTTCAAGATCGATTCGGAGATGCAGATACAAACCAAACCCAGCATGATGGCGCATCAGGATCATGACAAGGCGGCCGATGAAAGACCACAAACAGAGGCCCCCAAAGAACAGACGCTGTGCCCGATTATGGGCAACCCGATCAATAAGGATGTCTTCGTCGAGTACAAAGGTAAAAAGGTTTACTTCTGCTGCGGCGGCTGCGATGAAGCGTTCCTCAAAGAACCAGAAAAATACCTGCCCAAACTGCCGCAGTTCCAGCAGACAGAGTCAGAAGATGAACATGCGGAACATACGCATTAATTGTGTAATGATTTGTACGAACCATGATTGATAAAAGAGAACATTGTGAACAAGCCCGTAGGGCTGCAATAATAATAGCCGCGGGTGCAGGCCGTAGGCCGGAACCCGTGGTAAGAGGGCCCGAAACATTCACAACCCCAAAGGGGTTGAACAAAAACTCTTACAGAAAATCACGGTTCAATTATTCGACCCCGATAGAGTCGGCAAAAACTTTCGTACATTCAACCACGGGTTTCGCTCCGCTTCACCCGCGGCTATTATTGTGATGACCCCTACGGGGTCGATTGAAGATCAAAATGAATGAAATGCTGAACAATCAGGATACACAGAACAAAGGCCTGTTGGCCGGGGTGTTGGGCTTTTGCCTGAGCAACCGGCTGGTCGTTCTTTTGTTTGTGATCGCCGTGGTCTTAACGGGATTGGCGGTGGCTCCCTTTGACTGGGAGATTGACTGGCTGACACGTTCGCCCGTTCCGGTGGATGCAATACCGGACATCGGCGAAAACCAGCAGATCATCTTTACCGAATGGCCCGGCCGCAGCCCGCAGGACATTCAGGACCAGGTCACGTACCCGCTGACGGTCAGATTGCTGGGCATTCCCAAAGTTAAAACCATCCGCAGCAATTCGATGTTCGGCTTTTCGAGCATCTATATTATCTTTGAAGACGGCGCGGACTGGGACCAGTCGCGAAACAAGATCATCGAGCGGCTGAATTCGTTATCTTCGGACACATTGCCCGCCGGTGTACGCCCTGCGCTCGGGCCGGATGCGACCGCGCTGGGGCAGGTCTTCTGGTACACGCTGGAGGGCTATGACGCGGACGGCAACCCCATCGGCGGCTGGGACCTGCATGAGCTGCGTACCGTGCAGGATTGGACGGTGCGCGATGCACTGATGTCCGCCGGCGGTGTCGCGGAGGTGGCCTCGGTCGGCGGGTTTGTTCGGGAATACCAGGTCGATGTGGACCCGGATGCGATGCACGCGGCCAATGTCGGTTTGAATGATGTGTTCGGTGCGATCAAGGCCTCCAATCGGGATGTCGGTGCGCGGACCATCGAGATCAACCGGGTCGAATATGTCGTTCGCGGCATCGGGTTCATTAAGTCGATTGCCGATATCGAGCAGGTCGTCGTCAAGGTCAACGACAATGTCCCCATTCGTGTCAGGGACATTGCCCATGTATCAGCCGGTCCGGCATTGCGGCGGGGCGTGCTGGACAAAGAAGGTGCCGAAGCCGTCGGCGGCGTGATCGTGGTTCGCTATGGTGAAAATCCGCTGGAAGTCATTCAGAATGTCAAGACGAAGATCGCCGAGATCGCACCGGGGCTGCCGCGAAAAACGCTTGCCGATGGAACCGTCAGCCAGGTGAAGATCGTCCCGTTCTATGACCGCACGGGTCTGATCTATGAAACGCTGGGAACGCTGAACGATGCGATCTCACAGGAAATCCTGATCACGATCATTGTCATTATCATTCTGTTACGGCATTTTAGAAGTTCGGTGCTGATCTCCGGCCTGCTGCCGCTGGCGGTGCTGATGTGCTTTATCGCGATGTGGTTTTTTAAGGTCGAGGCAAATATCGTGGCCCTGTCCGGCATTGCCATCGCCATCGGGACAATGGTAGATATGGGCATTGTCATCTGCGAGAACATCGTTCGACACCTGCAGGAGGCGCCCGTGGAAAAGTCACGCCTGCAGGTCATCTATGACGCGTCCTGCGAAGTCGGCTCGGCGGTACTGGCCGCGATCGCCACAACCATCGTCAGTTTTCTGCCGGTCTTTACCATGATCGGCGCCGAGGGCAAGCTGTTCCGGCCACTGGCATTCACCAAGACATTTGCTTTGCTGGCCTCGGCCATCGTGGCGATATTCGTGATTCCGGTATTTGCCTATTGGTTCTATCACGGCAAACGCAAATCGGAAACAGGCAAGAAACCGAAGCGGTTCGCCAACCTCGCTGACCTGATTGTTGTCCTGTTTGTCGCGGCGGTGTTGAGCAAATACTGGCTGCCGCTGGGACCGGATCGAGGCGTGATTCTCAGCTTCCTGTTTGTTGTGGCGGTACTGTTGGGGGTGTTGATCAGCGTGGTGCTGCTGACGCGGTATTACCCGCCGATGCTGCGCTGGTGCCTGGCCCACAAGGCCGTTTTTCTCAGTGTACCGTTGCTGCTGGTTATTTCCGGCGGGTTCGCCTGGCGAAGTTTGGGCAAGGAGTTTATGCCGTCACTGGATGAGGGCTCGTTTCTGTATATGCCCACGACCATGCCGCACGCGTCCATCGGTGAGGCCATCGATGTGCTGGCCAAAATTGACTCGGCGATCAAGACCGTGCCGGAGGTCAAAACCGTCGTCGGCAAGATCGGTCGGGTCGAAAGCCCGCTGGACCCGGCACCGATCTCAATGGTCGAAACGGTGATCGATTATCACTCCAAGTTCAAACGCGACAAGGATGGCCGCATCGTGACCGATGAAAACGGCAGGGCGATCCGCCAGTGGCGAGATCACATTGAAAGTCCGCGCGATATCTGGGACGAGATCGTCAAAGCCGCCAAGATTCCCGGTACGACCAGCGCACCGCTCTTGCAACCCATCGAAACGCGGTTGATCATGCTGCAAACGGGCATGCGTGCGCCGATGGGTATCAAGGTCAAGGGGCCGGATTTGCAGACGATCGAGACCGTGGGGCTGGAGTTGGAACAGCTCTTGAAGGAAATGCCGTTTATCGACCCGGCAACCGTTTATGCCGAGCGCATCGTGGCCAAGCCCTACCTGGAGATCCACATCGACCGCGAGGCGATCGCCCGCTACGGCCTGCGGATCGACGATGTGCAGAATGTCATCGAGATCGCCATCGGCGGCAAACCTGTCACCAAGACCGTCGAAGGGCGTCAGCGGTACCCGGTGCGTGTGCGGTATCTCCGTGAGCTTCGCAACGAGATACAGGAACTGGGCGAAATCCTCGTGCCCGCACCCGGCGGTGTGCAGATACCGATGGGCCAGTTGGTACGGATCGAATATACCCAGGGCCCGCAGGTCATCAAGAGCGAAGATACCTTCCTTGCCGGCTATGTGCTGTTCGATGGGGCCGAGGGACTGGCCGAGGTGGATGTCGTCGAGGACTGCCAACAGTTTCTGGATGAAAGAATCGCCGCGGGTGGGTTGGTTTTACCGGCGGGCGTTAGTTACAGCTTTGCCGGAACCTATGAGAATCAAATCCGTGCCCAAAAGACACTGAAGATGGTCCTGCCGCTGGCATTAGGCGTCATCTTCCTGATCCTGTATTTCCAGTTCAAGACCATCCCGCATACGCTGCTGGTGTTCAGTGGGATATTTGTCGCGTGGTCGGGTGGGTTTTTGCTACTGTGGCTGTACGGGCAGGGGTGGTTTATGGATGTCTCACTTTTAGGTATGAACCTGCGGCAGTTGTTTAACATCCACACGTACAATCTTAGCGTTGCGGTCTGGGTGGGCTTTCTGGCATTGTTCGGCATTGCCACCGACGATGGTGTACTGATGATGACCTACCTGACCCAGCAGTTCAAAAAGACTGCGCCGAACAGCGTGGACGAAATTCGCAGTGCCACCATCACCGCCGCCCACCGCCGCGTCCGACCGGCCCTGATGACCAGTGCGACAACGATACTGGCCCTGCTGCCCGTCCTGACAAGCACCGGCCGCGGCGCCGACATCATGGTGCCCATGGCGATTCCGTCATTTGGCGGAATGGCCCTCGCGGTCATCGTAATCTTCATCGTCCCCGTCCTCTTCTCTTGGCTTCAGGAGAAAAAAATAAGTCCGAAAGACTTGAACAATGGTAGCCCCGGATGAAACGAAGTGAAATCCGGGGTATTCGAATCCCCCCAACCCTCGTCGACTCTGAACAGGGTCGAATATTCAACCCCGCCGGGGTTGCGATTGTTGATCGCACCTGTACCACGGGTTCCGGCCATCGCAAACACCCAATCGAAAATCGTCAATCTGCAGTCGAAAATCGCCAAAGTGGGGCGATAATTTAACAGATCTTCCGCCGATTGAAGTTTTTTTTATTCTCGCCTAAACCCAATACAAAAGGACTATATATAGTGTACTTTCGCAAAGAGCCATCTATATATAGCGACAAGGTCCGATTTTATAATAGTTTATCGCGTTTTCTCGGGATAATTTTTTATACTTTTTTACAGAAAAGCCGATTTTTAAGTGTTGACAAAGTGGGAAGAAGTGGTAAGATTTCCCATTAAATAGCAACCTTGTGGGACAGAATACCATGTTGATGCTGACAGGCGAATACGAGCATACGATCGATGAAAAGAATCGGCTTTTCATCTCCAACAAGCTGCGAAGCCAGATTGACTCTGAGCAATTCGGCAGCAACTTCTATCTCGCCATGGGCTCCAACGGAATTTACTGTCTCTACCCGGAAAAGTATTTTCAGCAGATCGCCCTTGCCGGTGCGCCAGGGACCGGCGCCCCGGACGAATCCGTTTCGTTTGAGCGGATGAGCTTCGCTTTGGCCAGCAAGGTGGAATTGGATCGGCAGGGACGATTGTTAATCAATGAAAAGTTAAGGAAACGGGCCAATTTGGGAACTACGCTGACACTGGTTGGTGTGCGGGACCATATCGAGGTCTGGAACACGGACGATTGGGAGCGTTATCTGCATGATAATCTCCATCAGTTCCACTCTCAGTTGGCTCAGGCGCGTCAGGCCCAGCTCCAAAAGCAAGGCCGTGACATGGATTATTAGGGAGATGTTGTATGGAAAGTCAGAGAAACAATTCGGTAGAGGTTCTTCGGCAGGGGCTGGTCAGCTCTTGTCAGATGAATGACGAGGTGTTGTCTTCGGCGATTTTGCTCGCCGACCGACTGGAGGCGCTAAAGCGGTCGAACCCGATGTTCGATGCAGTCTCATTTTCGCCGGATATCGAAGCGATGCTGGCCGAGCAGCTGACCGCTGCGGCCAACTAAGCTGTTCTTTTATAAAACGGATGAACGAATGACGGCCACACAGGACAGCGGTAAGGATGACGCGTTGCCTGTTGAACATGTTCCGGTACTGACGGAGCCGTTATTGGAAAGGATTCTACTTCCCACGGATGGGAAGATGGTCGATGCCACGGTTGGACACGGAGGTCACAGCCGGCTTTTCGGCCGAACTTTGGGCCCTGAGGGTTTTCTTCTTGGGCTGGATGTGGATCAAAACAGTATCCAAAGGGCCCGTTTTATTTTATCAGACCTTGTGTGCAGGGTCGAACTGGTGCGAGAGAACTTCGCAGGGATGAGTGAGGTTCTCTCGCAGCAGGGGATTGACAAAGTGGATTTTATTCTGGCCGACCTGGGGTTTTGTTCGGCACAACTGGATGATGCCGATCGGGGCCTGAGCTTTCAAAAGCCGATGCCGCTGGATATGCGGTTGGATGATCGGCTGACGGCAACGGCGGCTGATTTAGTCAACGGCTTAAGCCAGACGGAACTGGCGGATGTAATTTACGAATTCGGACAGGATCGGGCCTCACGGAAGATCGCCCGATTCATTGTCCAGCAGCGGTCGCAGCGGAAGTTTACGACGACGACGGAATTGGCGATGCTGATTTGCCGGGCAATGAGACAGTCGCCTCGACCCGGGCGAATTCATCCGGCGACGCGAACCTTTCAGGCCCTGCGGATCGCGGTGAACCATGAGCTTGAAAGTTTGGACAAGCTGCTGGCCGAAGCACCGGACCGGCTCAATCGCGGCGGATTTATTGCGATCATCAGTTTTCACAGCTTAGAGGACGGGCGGGTAAAACGAAATTTTCGTCAAAATAAAGCTGATGGATTTTATGACATTTTGACGAAAAAACCAATAGCCGCGAGTCCCGAAGAAATCGCCCGAAATCCGCGGGCTCGCAGTGCCAAATTGAGAATCGCAAAACGATTATAAATTGCGAAAAGTTTATATTATGAAAAAGGGAGTTTTCAAAATGACCGCTGACGCCAAGGTAGGTTTATTACTGGGGTTGTTTTTTATCGTGATCATCGCGTTTTTGGTCAACGGCCTTCCCAATTTCATCCATGAAGAAAACCCAACGCCCGTGGATGCTATGATCACAACTCCGACACAAGCGGATATGGAGCTTGGCAGAAGCGTTCCTGAGGCGGTTCATCAGCTTTATCGTTCCCGGGAAACCGATCCCCCGCAGAAGACGGTTGTGCTGGGTTCGCCGCCTTCGCAGGTCGACGTTCCTGAGTCTATACCGCCCGATCGCCAGGACAATCCTCTGATCGTTGTCCCGGAAGTTGCAGACGTTCCCAAGGTGCGAACGCATATCGTTAAGTCCGGCGAAACGCTACCTGTCATTGCCAGCATATATTATGGCGAAGAACATGGCAATCGCCGGGTCGTGGTCCAAAAGCTTTATGAGGCCAACACGGATGTTCTCAAGTCTCCGGATCGTGTTTTTGTGGACGATAAACTGGTGGTCCCGTTGACACTTGATGGATTGCTCAATCCCTCAAAGAAGGTCGTTGAGGCACCGGATGCCTCAAATACACTGCTGAAGAAGTTTACTCACCTTCTCGAGCATGTCGGAGAAGAGGATTCCAGGTCGGTTTCCGAATACGTGGTTCAGGAAGACGACAGTTTGTGGTCTATCGCTCAGCAGCAGTTGGGCAACGGTAATCGCTACAAAGAAATTGCACGTCTGAATAGAATCAAGGATGTAGACAGCGTGGCTGTCGGCTCCCGCCTGAAACTGCCCGCTCAGTGAGTTTGCCGTCATGACGCGTTCGAGAGTGATCCTGGTTGTATTTTTAGTTACCGCATTTCTGATATTTACCGTTATTTTGCGTACATCTTCAAACCGCATGTTCAACCGGTATCGAACGTTGTCAGTTGAACAAAAAAATCTAACCCAGCAGCTCTGGCAGAAACAACTTCAATTTGAGTGCCTTGTCAATCCGGCGGGCCTGCCTCAAATGCAGTCGTCTCAGCAGCCATCGGAGGATATACAGTAATGAATTCCGGCAAACGCGAAATATGGGGTTTGGGTTTCTTTCTGCTGCTGGCGGTGTTTGTGTTTGGATCGCTGATCTGGCGAGTGGTCGATCTCAAACATACCCAGAGACAAACATTTGAGGAAACCAGCCGGCGTCAGCAACGCGCGGTGGTTCCGGAAAAACCGCGTCGCGGCCAGATTGTTGATTGTAAGGGGCGTGTTCTGGCAGCCAGCGTTAAAACGTACAATGCATTTGTCGAACCGCGGCGACTGCAGGAGTCCGATCATGTTCTGATTGCTGCTGCGTCACTGCAGGAGATATTGGGGGTACCGGGGCCCGAGATATGCCGCATAATCGATGAAAGCCGGAACCCGGGCTTTGTCAAAATCAAATCTCAGATTACTCCCGATGAACGGGAATCGATCAGGCAGATTCGCCTTCCAGCGGTGGGCATTGAGAACGATTGGGAGCGGTCGTATCCGGCGAGCAATCTGACCGGTCACATATTGGGCTTTGTGGGAGCGGACGATACAGGACTTTCGGGGATCGAGCTGAAATACAATTCGTTATTGGCCGGAACGCCGGGCCAGCATATCTATGTTGTGGACGCCCTGCGCCGCCCGATTGCGTCACAGTCGGCCAAAGGGACCGACGCCCAGAACGGATTCAATTTAGTGCTGACGATCGATTCGGTGATCCAGCGGTTTGTACATGAGGCCCTTCAAAAGAAACTGGATGAATACGAGGCCGAATCTGCTGTCGCGATCGTGATGGACCCGTACACGGGCGGGATTTTGGCGATGGTTTCGCTGCCGGACTATGACCCGGAGCGGTTCTCGACAACAGCACAGGACCGGATGCGAAACCGCGCCTTAACGGATCCGTTTGAACCGGGCAGTATTTTTAAGCCGCTGGTTGCGACAATGGCACTGGATTCGGGAGTGATCGGCTATCACGAGAAATTTAATTGCGAGAATGGGTTTTGGTCAAAATACGGCGGCATCGGCGAGTTCGGCAATCATCAATACGGGATGCAGAGTGTCCGGGAGATCATTATCCACTCAAGTAATATCGGCATGGCGAAGATCGGCCTGAAAATGGGCAAGAAGAGATTGTACGATGGGCTGAAACTCTTCGGGTTTTCCAGCCGGACCGGGGTGGATCTTCCGGGTGAGGAACCGGGGCTTGTGTGGTCGTTGAAAAAATGGAGCCGGTATTCGGTAACACGGATTCCGTTCGGCCATGAAGTGATGGTTACGCCGATCCAAATCTGCCGGGCTTACAGCGTTCTGGCTAATGGGGGGTATGTGGTCAAACCGCATATTGTCCGGGCGATCGTGGCCAATGATGGCGAGATTATTGCAGACAGGCAGCCTGCCACGGGCATGGGCTATATCATTAAGACAAAGGTGGCCAACTGGATGGTCCAAACGGCGCTGAGCGATGTCGTCAATGAAGGTACGGGGGATCAGGCAAAGTTGGACAACTGCCAGGTCTGGGGCAAGACAGGGACCGCCAATATTGCGATCGACGGCCAGTATGACTGGAGGAACTATGTATCCTCATTTGTCGGCGGGGCGCCTGCGGTCGATCCGGAGGTGGTGGTGCTGGTTTCAATCCGAAAACCGAACCGCTCGCTGGGCAAAGGCTACAGCGGCGGGCGTGTCGCAGCACCGGTCGTGGGTGAGATTCTGGAAAACACGCTGCGGTATTTGGGTGTGATTGAGGAACCGGCCGTTATTGATCAGCAGCAGATGGCGGTTCGA
>JBDLJN010000032.1:0-19445 GCA_039714335.1 Planctomycetota bacterium | reverse complement strand
AGCCTCACCTGAACAAATACTGGTGTATACCGCCCAAGGCCAATTCGGCCTTTGTAGCGGCCATGGAAGATATTTTAGAAGTCTATTTAAGGCCCCGTGTGCGCTTGTCAATCGCCCGTCGGACACCCTGGAACACGTATCCATCTCCTTGAAAAATAGGCACTTATGATTTCATTGTCACAGTTGGCATTTTCTGCCTCGAAATGCTATAATTCCGCGGCCGGTTTATAATTTCCATCGTTTTATTAAGCTCCAAGTATCGATTATGACAAACAATGTCGAGATTGTCAACGCCGCGGTTGCACTGATCATTAAAGCCGCCCTTCTGGCCGCCCGATTCTCCGGCAGAGCCCGCAAACGAAGCCTGAAACGGCTTTCTAAAATGAGCGCCGATGACAAAGACAAAGAGATCCTCTTTCTTCGTGACAAGGTCGATCAGCAGCAAATGCAAGTAGCCATTCTTCAAAAAGGACTCCAAAAGAAACACACCAACAAACGTTATACGCTTCGAGAAAGGCTGTTCATCCTCTCTTACATGGAAATCTTTCAGGTCCCCAGATGCAGAGCCAAAGAGCATCTCGGTATTGCCAAATCAACCCTCTACCGATGGCTGCATAAGATTGAAGAAAAAACACCACCAAGAGTCCCTGCGAACAAAACACCCGCTGAGATTGTAGCGTTTGTCTGGGAGATTGCAAAGACCAACACCGCCTGGGGACGGATTCGAATCGCCAACCAACTGGCACTCTTGAACATCTTTCTGGCCGCCTCTACCGTGCGGAATATTCTCAACCAACCCAAACCTCGAACAGGACCTAAACCTGCGTCAAAGCCAAAGACAGTGGAAGAAGATAATACTCGCTCCATCCCCGCCTGGTACCCGAATCATGTTTGGTCCATTGACACTACGATGGTGTATTGCTGGGGCCTGTGGCCGGTTCATATCTGCATTGTTATAGATCATTTTTTGCGAAAAGTCATGGCCACGGCTCCGTTGGAAGGGCCGAATGCCGGTTGGACGGTCAATGCCTTGGAATCTGCGATTGAAAAGTATGGCCCACCCAAACATATCATCTCAGACCAAGCCCATGTTTTTACCAGCGAGGTATTTGCCGAATTGTTGGGAAAATATGATATCAAACCTCGTCTGGGAGCCATCGGCAAACACGGCTCCATCGCCGTCACTGAAAGAGTCAACAAGACCCTGAAATATGAATGGCTCAAACGGGTTGCCATCATCAAAGGGATTGATCATCTGACGGAACTATGCAACGAGTTTGAAATCTGGTACAACCGCTGGTGGCCGCATATGGCTCTTGATGGGCTTCGGCCGGATGATGTGTACTACGACAACAAGACGGACAAACCCGAACCTCACGCCAAAACGGTTCCGTGCAATATTGAACAACACTACTTCCGTCACACGCGGATTACTGGCTACCGACTGAAAAAAGTCGCTTAGTTTACAATCCCGTTTTTTTGTTTCATACGGGAAAGGTCTGTTCGCACATCAAAACCAAAAGCAATATTCTGTATTTCGATGGAACCCGGAACCAAATCGTGCCTTCGCCCTACCACATCTGATAGCATATTAGATTTTCAAAGAGCAACAATCTTAATATGACAGCGCTACTTTGTTCGTAAGTCCTTATTTTGCGTTGATCAGAAGTTTTGCCAAACAACATTTTTGATGTTGTAAAGCTGGTTTTCATTGAAAACCAGCGCTATCATATTAAAGTTCATCGTTTTTAAACAGTCCTACGAACGCTTGACAACTGCATCATGTCTTTTTGTACAGCTTTACCTACGCATTCCTCGGAAGATCCCAAATTATTACAAAGGTATATGATGTAGGATACTGGCGGGAATTTTTTGTGAATCTGAACCTGGAGGGGTATAATTCGCGTCAAGCATTATTCCGCCTTCCCCCTGTAAGAATTCTACGCGTATTGAATGGGCTCCGGTTTTTAAAGCGACGCTTCCCTGCTTAGCAGTTGGTGCATGTAGTCCATCATTATCAACAACAATTTCGTCGTCAATGTAGAGCCTGCTGCCATCATCACTGTCGAGAGAGAAAATGTACAGACCTTCTTTATCAACGGTAATATAACCTTCGTAAACAATTGACAGAAATTCATCAATGTCTCTAACGCTTATGTCAAAATTATTTGTTATCCCGGATTTGACGGACACAAGATTTATGTAATCCGGGATCTTGTTCCACTTACCATGATAAACGACGTATTTCAGTCTCGGTTTGAGACTCAGTCCCTTTTTTGCATCTTTGGCAACCAGACGGATATATTCCTTTTCGGCGGTCGCCATCAGCGGTGTCGACCCCTTAAACACCCTGCACTTGATGGTTGTGGTTTTAGCGAGTCGGATCGGAGCCGAATATTTTTCAGACTGCATTGTTGGCTCGCTCCCATCGGCGGTATAGTGAATTGAAACATTTTCACTGCCGCAGTTAATTTTGACCTCGCAATCAGGGTAGAATCTCTCCGGTCCTGTTAGTTCCGGAGTTTTAACGATTACGGGATTCTCTTTAAACTCCATCGCGATGACAGTGTTAACCGGATCGATTTGTTCACCAGGCAATGTAATCGTTGCACTGCCGCTGATATACTCAGTTGAAAGTTGTTTATCCGGTTCAGCAAGTGGATAAACTTTCGTGGCTTCTGTTGTCAGCCCCGGCAGGGTGATTTTATTGTCTGCGGGCCAGTCGAACACATGCAGATACAGGGTGCTGCCCTTGGTGGTGCTTCGGCCCCATTCGAGGTGTTCAAAACGGGTGGCCGTGGTTCCGTAAACACTGTCACCGTTTACCTTCATCCATTGCCCGATGGTTGCCAGACGGTCAATACTATCCTGTGGAAATGTACCGTCGGGTTTGGGGCCGATGTTCAGCAGGAAATTGCCTCCTTTACTGGCGATATCAACCAGTTTACAAATGAGGTCTTCGGTACTCTTAAAGTCCTTGTCATACTTGTTCCAGCCCCAGTGGCGGTTCATGGTCATGCAGGTTTCCCAGTCATACTCTTTGATTCCGGTTTCAGGAATTTCCTGTTCGGGGGTGCCAAAATCTCCGGCATATTTTCTGGCGTCATGGATGCCGCCCATGCCGCCTCGGCCCGTGTCGATTCGGTTGTTGATGATGATATCCGGCTTCAGGTTGCGGATATGATTATACAGTTTCACGCCTTCTTCATGGCTCCACGTTTTTTCCCATTCACCGTCAAACCACAGGATGTGAGGACCATATCGGGTTACCAACTCTGTAACTTGCTGAGTCATGTAGTCGATATAGCGTTTGTAGTCGGCGCCATCGGCGGTGCGGTCCTCCCAGTTACGTCTTGGCAGATAATCCGGGTGGTGCCAGTCCATGATAGAATAATAGAAGCACATACGTATTCCCTGTTTTTTGCATTCTTCGGTCAGTTCCTTCAGAATGTCGCGTTTAAAGGGAGTGGCATTGATGACATCATACTCTGTTGCATCGGAATCGTACAAACAGAAACCGTCGTGGTGCTTGCTGGTGATGACAATATATTTCATACCGGCGTCTTTTGTCATTCGCACCCAATCGGCGGCATTGAACCGGATTGGATTGAATTGCGGTGCAAATTGTTCATATTCAGAAACAGGTATTTGTGCTGTCGTCAAAATCCATTCGGCGTGACCTTTGTTGCCATTCCACTCTCCTTCAGGGATTGCATAGAGACCCCAGTGAATGAACAGCCCGAAGCGCCCCTGTCGCCACCATTGCATTCGTAGATCAAATTCTTTTTTTGTCTCAGCTTTGAGGTAATCAACCTGTTCGGATATCTGCACAAACGAATTCGTCGGGACGGCTTTTTCGTTTTGGGCTTCGCAACCGGAGGCCATAGCTAAGACGGCAATCAATGATGCCGCACAAACAATCATTTTTGATCTTTTCAACATGATTTTCCCTCTCATCTTATATTGTTCACGATCCGTACCAAAAGGAGTTTACCAGAAGTAAGAGATTTTGAAAACAATTTTGCCTGAATAATATGCCTTTAAAGGGATATTTGAGAGCATCGACAAAGAGGGTTGTTCTTTTAATAAAGCCGGTTTATAATCCCGTTTCTGATAGAAATCGGTATTAATAGAATGGCTTGGGAAAAATAGATGCAATACGGCTATTTTGACAATACGAAACGCGAATATGTGATCGATCGCTGTGATGTTCCGGTGTCGTTGACCAATTATCTTGGGTTGGAAAATATGTGCACGGTCATCAGCCACAACGCCGGCGGCTATTCCTTTAAGGGCTCTCCAGAACATGGGCGGATCACTCGCTTTCGGCCCAACGCGGTCCCGCTCGACAGGCCCGGACATTATGTCTACCTTCGGGATGATGAGACCGGCAAGTTCTGGTCCGTTTCATGGCAGCCGGTCGGAGTTGATTTGAACAAAGCAAAGTACGTCTGCCGTCACGGATTGTCGTATTCGAAATTTGAGTGCCGATATAACGGCATCATCGCCGAAAAAACGCTGTTTATTCCGCTGGGACACGATGTTCAGTTGTGGGATGTCAAGATCACCAATACCAGCAAACGCAAACGGACGATCAGCGTTTTTTCATACCTTGAGTTTTCGCTGCATCAGATCGACTTGGATAACCAGGACTTCCAGATGGGGCTTTACGCGAGTGGTTCGAGCTATACTGATGGTATTATTGACTACACGTTTTTCTATCATCCGGACATGCATCATTTTTTTACCGCTGATTTCACCCCGGACAGCTACGACTGCGTGCGGGACGCGTTCATCGGCAACTACCGGACCGAATCTGACCCTGCCGCTGTGGAAAGCGGCCACTGTTCAAACAGCAGCAATCTGGGCGGCAATCATTGCGGCTCGCTGCACAAGCAGTTTACCATCGCTCCGGGCAAAACCGTTCGGACCGTCTTTATACTCGGTGCGGGAGGCGTCAAGCAGGGCCGCAAAATCCGCAGAAAGTTCGCCGCACCGGCCGCCGTCGATAAGGCGTTTGACCTGCTTAAGGACTACTGGGAAGCAAGACTGTCCCGTTACCAGTGCAGCACGCCTGATGAAGGTGCCGATACCATGCTGAACATCTGGACGCCGTATCAGGCCTCGACATGCGTTGTATGGTCGCGGTTTGCCTCGTTTATCGAAGTCGGAGGACGGGCGGGTCTTGGGTACCGCGATACCGCACAGGACGCCATCAGCGCTGCTTATCTGCAACCGGAGAAAGTCAAGCAACGCCTCATCGAGCTTTTGCGGGCACAGACGCGGGCCGGATTTGGCCTGCACCTGTTTGACCCGGCGATGATGGATGATACGTCTGATGCAAAGGCCAATCTGCCGACGGTGCTGCTGGCGGGCGAGTCATCGGATGCTGTGATGGTCCCCAAGCTCAAGGACGTCTGTTCCGATGATGCCCTGTGGCTGGTAGCGGCGGTTTGTGAATATGTCAAGGAAACGGGCGATGTGGATTTCTTTGAATGTGATATGCCGTTTGCCGACACCGGCGGTGTGACGGTCTATAACCACCTGAAAAAGGCGCTCGATTTTTCGGCGAAGCATGTTGCTGAGAACGGAATATGCCAGGGCCTTCGTGCTGACTGGAACGACTGTATCAATCTCAAGGGCGGCCAGTCCTCGATGGTGTCGTTTATGCATTACTGGGCGCTGAATCAGTTTATCGAGGCGGCGGAATTTCTCGGACGAAAGCAAGATGTGCGTAAATACCGCACCATTGCGGAAAAAGTCAAACAGGCCGCCGCAAAGAATCTGTGGGACGGCAAGTGGTATTTACGCGGCTTCACCGCAAAAGGTCGCAAAATCGGCACCGCTAAAGACAAACAGGGCAAGCTGTTTTTAAACGCCCAGAGCTGGGCCGTAATGAGTGGTTTGAACTCGGCGGACAAAGGGGCCAAGGCAATGGATGCTGTCTATGATAAACTGTTTGACAAATACGGCCTGCATCTGCTGTGGCCGGCGTATTCCAAACCGGATGACGGGGTTGGATTCGTGACGCGGGTGTACAAGGGTGTCAAGGAAAACGCGTCGATCTTTTCGCATCCGAATCCGTGGGCGATCATTGCCGAGTGCATGCTCGGCCGTGGCGACCGGGCGTTTGAATACTACACCGCCATGCTGCCCTGTGCCCAGAACGACATCATGGATACCCGTCTGGCCGAGCCATATTCGTATTGCCAGTTCATCATGGGCAAAGACCACACCAAGCATGGACAGGCGCATCATCCCTGGCTGACCGGTTCGGCAGGCTGGTTTTATACTGCTGCAACAAAATGGATTCTCGGTGTACGGCCGGGATTTGACGGCTTGGTCATTGATCCATGTGTCCCGAAGGCGTGGAAAGAGTTCTCCGTTGTTCGCAAATGGCGGGGTACCACGTTCAATATCATGGTCAAAAACCCCAACGGTGTCTCAAAGGGTGTCCGAGAGATGAAACTCAATGGCAAGGCCCTCACCGGATCCGTTCCTGTTCAGCGCAAAGGCACTGTCAACAATATCGAAATCCTGATGGGATAATGCTTACTTTTCTGGAGGATTCAACTCTCAAGTGCAACTGCGTTCAATCCTGTTATGTCAGAAGTCGCAGTGTCAGAATCTGGAACGGGCGGATGTTGAAGCGTACCTTGTTACCGTTGGTTTTTAACTGCTCTTGATTATTTTCGAGCAGGTCCGTGATGTAACATTTTTTCAGGTCGAATCCGGCACTTAATTCAACGGCACCCCGGCAGCGGTTGGCCTCATAGAGTCGCAGGATCAGGCCGTTGCCGTCCTCAGCCTGCTTAACGGTTTCGATGATGACATTGTCACGGTTCACGCTGACCAGCGGCCCGATGCCGCTGCCATTCGTCGCGGCGGTCTCGGACTGATGTACGATCAGCGGGTTGTTCAGGGCATATGCCCCGTGGATGGTTTCGGTGCCCAGGGGACCGCTGTGTGGCAACAGCGTATAGCCGAAACTGTGAGTCTCCCGGTCTGCGTCGGGATCGGGCATCGTTGGGCTTCGCAGCAGCGTGATTCGCATGATGTTGTCTTTGATGTCGTGGCCGTATTTGCAGTCGTTCAGTAAGCTAACGCCGTAGTCGCCTTCGCTCAGATCAACCCACTTTTGGGCACAGACCTCAAACCTTGCCCAGTCCCAGCTTGTGTTATGATGTGTGGGACGCTGTATATTGCCCCACTGAATCTCATAGGTGGAAACATTGGAATGGATATCAACCGGGAAAGCGGCCTTAAGCAGGACATGTTTTTCCTGCCAGTCGATCTCGGTATTAAAACCGACTGCCGGGCTGGCATGGCCCAAGCTGATCCTTTGTGTGTAAGAGCTATTCAATATCTTGCGTTTGATTTCAAGTGTTGCCCGCAGCGGTCCCGTTTCAACCACCATGACCGATTCTGCTGGTTCGGACAGCCACATCTTATCGTCGTAAAAAATATCGATATCCCATGCATCCCAGTCAATCGGCCTGTCTTCAAAGGCCTGTAATTGATTGCCGACAATATTCTCGCTCAACACTTGCCGTTGTTGAACTTTGTCAAAAATGCTTGTGATATCACCCTGAGCGTTAAGTTCAACTTTAACATATTTATTTTCCAGAAGATTTTCTGAGATGGTCAGTGAGTTGTCAATCTGTGGGCGGTCGCTGTCTTTGACCACCTTCAGCGATTGGACGCTGTATTCCTCTATTTCACTGATATTAATCAAAGTTCCATCAGAGGCTTGCTGTGTCTGCAAATATTTTCCGTCGGCGGTTAACAAGGATTCATTGTCCTGAAGTTTACCCTCCCACAGCGCTGTATCACTGCGATGAAACGATGTCGGGTTGGCAATAATCATACCGGCATTCATTGCTGATGCAAGGGTCTCTAATGCAGATATTTTGACGGCATCGGTGATTTCTTCGACCTGTGCGTACTGATTCAGAGAGCCCTCATAGACTTCCGCAATACTGGATCCGGGAATGATGTCATGGAACTGGTTCAGGCACACCAGTTTCCACGCACGGACAAGCTCTTTGTGCGGATATGAATACCCCTTTTCGAGCAGGGCTGCCAGAGACGCCAGCCATTCGGCGTCATGCAGAGCGAATTCAGATTTTCGATTGGCCTTTTTGTTCCGTGCCTGGGTCGTATAGGTTCCGCGGTGTCCTTCGAGATAAAGTTCTCCATTCCATGTCGGCAGGTCGTCGCCGCAGCTTTTCTCCAGCTTTCTGAAAAAATCAATGGCCTTGCCGTGGCGAACCTGCGGCATAGCCGGGAAATGTTTGGTTTCAGCGATATTTTCAAGCATTTCGCGAGTGGGCCCGCCCCCTCCATCGCCGTGTCCGAAGCAGGTCATCAGTTCACTGTGACAGTCCTTTTGCTTGCAGTTTGTCCAGGTGTTGAGAAGTTCCTCCGGTGTTGCCATGCCGTTATAGGTGACCCAGTCGCCGGAAGTCGTCGTCCCCAGATGCGTCAACACTTTTGTGCCGTCAAGCCCCTGCCACAGGAATGTGTCGTAGGGCATTTTGTTGTAGCGGTTCCAGGACATTTTCGTTGTAAAAAAGTATTCAAGCCCCGCCAGTTTCATGATCTGCGGCAGGTTGTAGGCGTACCCGAAAACATCCGGCAGCCAAAGTACCGGTGATTCAGCGTCTTTGCCAAAATGTTCGGTGAAGAAATCGCGGCCCAACGTGAACTGCCGAACAAGCGATTCGGCTCCGGACAGATTGCAGTCCGCTTCGACCCACATGCCGCCGATGGGTTCCCATTTACCCTGTTTGACTTTTTCCTTAATTTTCTCAAACAGTTCGGGGTAATCTTCTCTGACATAGTCATACAACTGCGGCTGGCTTTGAGTGAAAATATAATTCTCACATTCATCCATGAGGGCCATGACCGTGTGGAATGATCGGCCACATTTTTTTCTCGTTTGCGCCAAAGGCCATAACCATGCCACGTCAATATGGGTGTGCCCGATAGCTGTAATATTGACGTCAAGGGGTGCTCCTGCCTTGGCCAGACCGTTGGTCAGGGCTGTATGGGCAGCAGGAATACTTGCATAGAATGCCTCTCCAAACGGTTCCCGAAGATTCAGACATTTGAAGGCTTCGTCAAGGGCATTCAATGTCCGCTCATTAGCCGGATTATTTTTATCAATGACATCGATGGCCGCCAAAGCCACCCGTGCCGCCGCGACAAAGTCACGGGTTTCCGTGTCAATGATAACCAGTTGGCAGTTATCCATAAAAAATTTGAATCTCGGTTCGTTTTCATAGAACCCCCAACGGCCCGTATAGCCGTCCAGAGCCAACAGGTGCTCCCGGCCGTCCTGATAGCAGGCAGGTAAGTAAATGTCACGATGAAAATCATCCAACCCGGCCACGGGGTCTCCATCGATATGAACCAGTGATTCGGGATGACAAAAATCCCAGCCCGGGGGCCGGCCGATATTGAATGAAATTGCAATGGTTTCGCCTGTTTCCCACTCCGAAGGGGCAATAAAGCGGCTCCTAAGCGTAAAATTGCTCTTCCATTGGCCCCAGTAACTACCCGGTTCGATACGAGTCCAGTCAGAATCATCAACATCTGTTCCGATTCGTGTTTGTCCATCGGGATCTTTGTGCAGATAGAAGCTGAAAGGGGGAATTGTTTGCTTTTCTCTATAGATCAATGGTTCGATCAGTCGAAGCCTCGTTTCTAATTTCTTGCGGGTCAGGCGTTTATTATGTCTCATTCTCAATATCCGTTCACATATTGAATTATCAGGTTAGCAATAACTTTAAACACTAAAAGTGTAACAAACCGACTTGATTCTTCAATAGTATTATCCTAAAATTGTGTGCTAATCATGATTGCTTTTTCGAAAGGTGTTTTATGGCTGGTAAATGCAGGATAATTGGAGCTCCACTAAGAAATATTCCATGGGAAGACAGGGCGGCCGAGGTGGATGATGTTGCATGGCGATACAGTGGCAATCCCGTTATTCCCAGAGACCTCCTCCCTTTTTCAAACAGCATTTTTAACAGTGCTGTAGTACCCTGCAAGGATGGTTTTGCGGGTGTGTTCAGATGCGATAACAAGAATCGTCAGGCCTGGATACATAGCGGCACAAGCAAAGACGGCATTCATTTTGAGATTGACCCCGAACCGATCCGGTTCGATTGTTCGGAGCCGGAGATCGCCGATTATGTTGAAGCATATGATCCGCGTGTTTGTTGGCTGGAAGACAGGTACTATGTCACGTGGTGCAATTTCTATCATGGCCCGACGATCGGGGTGGGATATACCTACGACTTTAAGCAGTTTTTTCAGATGGAAAACGCGTTTTTGCCGTATAACCGCAATGGCGTGATGTTTCCGCGTAAGATCAACGGACACTATGCCATGCTGAGTCGTCCCAGTGATACCGGCCATACCCCCTTCGGGGACATTTTCTACAGCGAAAGCCCCGATCTTTGTTATTGGGGCAAGCACCGTTTTGTCATGGGAACCAGTATTGGCTGGCAGTCCAAAAAGATCGGCGCCGGTCCGGTCCCGATTGAGACGAGTGAGGGTTGGCTTCTGTTTTATCATGGCGTGCTGAATAGTTGCAACGGCTATGTGTACAGTATGGGTGCGGCGCTGCTGGACATTGACAAGCCCTGGAAAGTGATCTACCGCACAAAGCCCTATTTGCTTTCACCTCAGACACTCTATGAATGTGTCGGGGATGTGCCCAATGTTGTCTTTCCCTGTGCGGCACTGTCCGATGCGGACACGGGCCGTATCGCGATCTATTATGGCTGCGCCGACACCGTCACCAGCATCGCCTTCTGCAGCGTAGACGAAGTTGTCGATTACATCAAAAAGAACCCTCTATAAAACGAGTTTAGAGAGATTTACCGGAGGTTGCCATGAAACTGAGTTCTTGTTCTTCGCAAACGCCCAAAGCGGCGATTTTATTAAGTGCCATCCTTTCCTTATGGTTTGTGCCGAGTTCATTAGAAGCCGCCGAACCGGAGCGTTTGTTTCTGTTTACCGAAGGTTTATTGTTGGATGGCGCCGGCACCTATGGCCGAAGTCCGGTGCATACGGATGTTATCGAAGCGACGATCATCACCGGCACATGGCAGCCGCCAACCAAAGGGCAGGCGATTACACTGGCCGATGAGACGAAAAAAAAATGGCGTACGATCACAGCCGACGCCGATGGATGGTTTTCCGACGAGGAAAAGGGCGGGTATATTTATGCGACCTATACCAGTAATTGCGAAAAAGTACTGCTGCTGCATATGATGGGCAATAGTATGGCGTATGTCAATGGCGTTCCGCGTGTGGGCAGTCGGTATCAACACCAGGACAGTAAGAACCCATGGGAGCCGACTTTTGATATCGTCAAGCTACCGATCTTAGTTAAAAAGGGCGTGAACGAGTTTTTGTTCAAACGCACATGGCGATCCGGCGGTCGGGTCAAGGCCGAACTGATTGCCCCGGAGGCTGACATTATGATTAACCCCGCCGACATGACGCTACCGGATTTGCTGGTCGGTGAACCGGTGGATACCATTGGCGCGGTTGTGGTGATTAATGGCTCCGAAACCGTTCCTTACGTGTTGAATCTGCATCTTGGTGTAAGTTGGGGCGATGGACAAAATCAGACCGTTGTCGAACTGCCGGTGATTCAGCCGATGTCTGTTCGCAAAGTTGCCTTCGAACTGAAGCATCCACCTTTCGAGGCCGCTGGTGAGCAAACATTGAAACTGTCGGTCATGCGGAAGATCGGATATATTGAATACGAAACGATCCACAGTCAAACAGTTCCGATTCAGGTTAAAGAGCCGTCTCAACCACACAAACGCACCTTTATCAGCGACATTGACAACAGTATACAGTACTATGCGGTCCGTCCAGCGAATCCGCTGGACGGAAAAAATGAAAATCTGGGACTGGTGTTCAGTGTGCACGGTGCCCGGGTCGAAGCAATCAATCAGGCAAGCTCGTATGCGGCTAAGTCGTGGTGCAATATTGTTTCACCGACGAATCGCCGACCCTACGGCTTCGACTGGGAGGACTGGGGCCGCACCGACCTGCTGGAGGTGATGGCGCTTGCCGAAAAGCGGTTCAACCCCGACCCCACACGGATTTATCTAACTGGCCACTCCATGGGCGGCCACGGTACGTGGATCAACGGGGCGACCTTCCCTGACAAATTCGCCGCCGTCGGCCCCAGCGCCGGCTGGATCAGCTTCCACTCCTATCGAGGCGCCGAAAAGGCCGAAAATCCATCTGAGATGGAAAAAATGCTGATGCGGGCTGAAACACCGAGCGATACGCTGTCGCTTGCGAAAAATCTTGAACACAAAGGCGTCTATATCATCCACGGCAGTGCCGACGATAATGTCCGCGCCGGTCAATCTTCTATGATGATTGAAAACTTAAAACCGTTCCACAAAGACTTCGTATACTACGAAGAGCCAGGTGCCGGGCACTGGTGGGACGACCCTAATACCGAAGGGGCCGAATGTGTGGATTGGCCGCCGCTGTTTGATTTCTTCGCACGCCATTGTTTGCCGAGCAATACCGAAATCCGCCAGGTGGATTTTGTTACGGCCAATCCCGCGGTTTCCTGCTGGTCGCATTGGGCCGGCATCGAAGCCCAGACCAAGGCGCTAGATTTCAGCCGCATCAGCATTCGCTGCAATCCGTTCGAGCGGGCATTCATTGGCACGACCGAAAACGTCGCACGGCTGAGCTTAAAACTGGATCATCTGTCCGCCGGAAAAGTCGTCAACGTAACGCTTGATGGCCAGACTATCGAAAAAATCGCCTGGCCCGAACAAAAGCAGCTCTGGCTGGCCAACAAGGGCGGCCAATGGAAACAGATTGACGCCGTCGGCAAGGACCAGAAGGGCCCACACCGCAACGGCCCGTTTAAGATGGCGTTTGATCATAATATGATGTTTGTTTACGGCACGCAGGGAACGCCCGAGGAAAATCAGTGGGCGTTTAACAAGGCCCGCTTCGATGCCGAACAGTGGTGGTATCAGGGCAACGGTTCGGTGGATGTGATTGCCGATGCCGAATTTATTGGAGAGGTTTTGGGTTATGCGTTTGAACAGGGAGAAAGTGCTACGTGCGGCAATCCAGACCGCAGTGTTATATTGTACGGCAATGCTGACACAAATGCAGCCTGGCCGTTCTTGGCAGACAGTCCCATACAGGTTACACGCGAAAAAGTGACTATTGGTAAACGTGAAATCGTTGGCGAAGACCTCGCGTGCCTGTTCCTACGCCCCCGAGAACACAGCGATACGGCTTGTATCGCCGCGGTCAGCGGCACCGGCCTTCTCGGCCAGCGGTTGACCGAGCGTATCACCTACCTGTTCGCCGGGTGCAGCTATCCGGACTATATGGTCATCGGCCCCGAAATGCTCACCAAAGGCGCCGACGGTGTCCTCGCGGCGGGCTATTTCGGCAACGACTGGACGGTCGAAAACGGGGACTTTGTTCTGGCCAATCGCCAAACGGGTGAGCAGAAGTCCAGCGAACTGCCCGCCAATATCGGCCCCGACCCACGCGGCTTTGAAATACCAAGGCACTATATCTGCATGAAAACTGACGACAGGATTAAAATCGATGGCAAACTGGATGAGCCGTCCTGGCAAAAGGCTGAATGGAGCCAGCCGCATGTCGATATCCGGGGGATACAGTGGCCCGAACAGCCATGCTATGAAACCAAAGTCAAGATGCTCTGGGACGATGAGAATTTATATATAGCAGCGAAGTTGGACGAACCCCACGTCTGGGCCACCATCACAGAACGCAACGCAGTCATCTTCAATGATAATGATTTTGAGGTGTTCATCGACCCCGACGGCGACGCTCACAGCTATTATGAGTTCGAGATGAATGCCCTTAATACCGTTTGGAACCTTTATATGAACCGCCCCTATAAGCATAGCGGCAATGCGGCCATTCGTGAAATGCCCGGCCAGAAGACAGGCGTGTTCGTCAAGGGTACGATCAACAAACCGTCCGATACGGATGAATACTGGACCATGGAAATTGCATTTTCCTTTAAGGGCATGGCTGAATACGCGGGCACGGAGTGTCCGCCTGCGGACGGTCAGCAATGGCGGATCAATTTTTCGCGTGTACAGTGGGAACACAAGGTTGTTAACGGGAAGTATATCCGCGTTCCCCCGCATGGGGCAGATCACGCTTCCGGCCATGAGGAAAACTGGATTTGGTCCCCGCAGGGCGCAGTTAATATGCATCGCCCTGAGACCTGGGGCTACCTCCAGTATTCGCAAAAGCCCGTCGGTAGCACAGGTATCGAATTCATCGAAGACCCGACTGCCAAGGCCCGATATCTGTTATACAAAGTTCTTTATGCTCAGGAGGCCTATAGTCTCCGGCATGGCCATTACGCCAAAGACCTGCAAGCTCTTGATCTGGGGACCCTGTCGGATACCTCACTCGCTGAACCAGTCGAACTGAAAAGTAACGGCAAAACATACACCGCCACCGCTAAAGTGAAACTGCCCGATGGCGAAACAATAACCGTCCACCTGAGCCATGACGGCCGCACATGGACAGAGTAATCTCAACGTCAAGACAACAAAAGGAAAGCCAATGACGCCGCGAGAAAAATTCATCATGGCTTTGAAGGGCGGGCAACCACCGGGGCGTGTGCCACATTTTGAGCTTGTCTTTTTTCTTACAATGGAAGCATTCGGAAAGCTCCATCCTGAGCATCGACAGTTTTTACAATGGGGTCAGATGTCAGAAACAGAACGCAGACTGCATCGCAGGGATATTGCCGAAGTCTATGTAATGACAGCCCAAAAATATGAACACTCAGCCATCTTTGTACATGGACAAGTACTATGTCAACTGTGGACTGATGGATACGGGGACAGAAGAAGAGATTGTTGAATCGGCACGGTATGCGCTAAAGCATGGAATGCCGGGGGGTGGCTATATTTTCTCAACCAGCAACTGCGTTTATACCGGAATGGAATTAAAACGTTATGAATTGATACTGGATGTCTGGCGCAAAGAGGGGAATTACAACCTTGCCTGAGTTATACAACCTGCGAAGGAGGCTTGCCCCGGTAGTCTGGTTGATTAAGGCGATGGTTCTTCCGTGGCAATATTTTCTTCGACTCGCCCATCATCTGCCTCATCTGTTTGCTTAGTCTTCAGTTTATTGTACAAATAACGCATATCAATAAAACCGCCTATTGTGAACCATATGGTAAGTATGACAGACGTTGCAAGAATGAACCAGGTCCATCCATGCCAGAAGCTTAACCAAGCTTGCTTCGGTATACCATCATCCGAGGTCATATGTGTCACATTGCCGATTATGAATATGATAAACCATATAAGCGGCCATGCAAGAGTGATCACGGCGATACAGGTGTCCCGTTTGGTAAACTCCTTACTAAAACCAAGTTTTTGCCAGAGCGTTGTTGCGTCTTTGTATGAGACGGATTCTTCCCCTTCGATCTTATATTTTCCGCGATGAAGCATTCGATCCATATTAAATTCTTTTTGCTTTCCGACAAGGGAAATGACAACGTAAAGGGTAAGGGATATCACAATGGCCCAGAAAGTGATCTCTTGGCCGGTGAGGAAGAAATCCGGATTAATGAATTGCTTGGTTATCATTCCGGTTAGTGAGGTAACCATGCCGATGATCATAGCGGCCCATGCGGCTGGTGTAGTGCCTTTTGACCAATAGAGTCCGCCGATGATAACGCTTCCGGCGCCGGCAGTAAATACCGAAGCCGATATCGCGCAATACATCGCGATATGCTGAGTGTGTTTGAAAAATAGACTGAATAAAAAGATATAAGCCGCCACAGCCAATATGGCACCCCGAAGCCACCAGATGTGTTCTTTAGGGCCAAGTGGTTTTTTGCGAAACGGCATAATGACATCCTGCACCAGCATCGATCCCCATGAGTGAAGATAGGAGTCATGTGTGCTGATAAATGCCCCCAGCATGGCCGCGACCATGAACCCTAATAAAACAGGAGGCAGAAAAGCCCCCATTGCCATTGGTGTTCTTGCCTGGTTTCGCAGAGACTGAATGTAACTTGTATCGATCCTCTCGTTGTCGAATCCTAAATTATCTGCGTTAATGCTGTTGATTTGGCTATGTACAACGGAGGCTTGCTGCGCAAAATCAGGATGGGTCAAAAAGGTTCTAACACAGATCGGCAGGACCAGAACGAGGATCATCATCAACACACGAAACCTCCAGTGGCTGAGCATCATGCCCATCTTGGTTTCATGGGCATTCTTGGCGCAACTGAAATATCCCGCGGTTCCCTGCCAGGCAAGCGGCAGATAAAAAGCGACCGCTACGCCAATAATATAGTACCACTTGTCAAAATTCTTTTCTCTTCCAAGATCAAAAGGATTGATGAGCGATTTACCGGGAGCTGTGCTGACCAGCGTGTCTGATATCTGATCCCAGCTGAATGTATAAAGCAGGTAGGTACAAAGGATTGCGAAAACAATATACGCCCAGGTTCCCTGAATGAAGTCTGTGATCATAACGGCAATCTGCCCGCCAAGGAATGTGAATACCAGTGAAATGCCAATCAGCACAAGCATGACGAGGGGGAACGCTGACCAGGTCAAGCCCAACACCTCAAACTGATCGGGAATCCCGCAGAACCAGATGAAAAAACGCGCTCCGACCGAGGGGAAAATGCCGAAATTGATCAGGCCCGCGGAAAAAGCCACGATTCCGGCAAAAACCCTGAAATTCCGGCTGTATCGGATTTCAAAGAACTGAGCCAGTGTCAGCGCCCTTGTCTGGCGAAAACGATAATAAGCCCAGCCAGTAATGGCCATGATGATCATTACAGGTCCTTCCATCAGTCCCCACCAGACCGACGTGAAACCCACATCGTAATTTTGTTCAAAGAGCCATACCAGGCTTATCACACCCATCATCGCCATACCCATTGCGACACTGATCAGGTATCGCCCGCCACAGCGCTCTGCAGCCAGAAAGGCCGATACGCTTTTTGTGTATCGCCGGGTAGAAAGGGCGCCGGCAGTTAATATGACCAGAAGCCCGATGACGATTGCCCAGTCGATGGGATTCATATTCATAGAGAATTCCTTTTCGTATGCATACTATGTGATTATTTCAGCGCCGATAATTTCAAATACCCATACATATTCACAGGGCGGCGATATCCGGCATTGTTGCGGGATACTGATCGCGAGGTACCCTTCATCAGATTGATGATGGATCGCTGCATCATTTCCCAGCAACCTGACTTTAGCGGCTTTTCTGATGAAGTCAACTTTTACATTTTCCGGCAGCCCCTCCTCATCCTTCCCAGCGAGGTAGTAAACATAGATCAGATCACTTTTTTGTGTTACACAGAGATTGTTGCTTTTATATGGATGAGTGGCTTTTGTATGATAGATGGCCTCTTTATTTATTTTCATCCATTCAGCGATCTCAGAGAGCCGGTTGTTGGCTGAGTTATCAAAATTGCCATCAGCGTCAGGTCCGATGTTCAAAAGAAGGTTGCCGCCTTTTGCTGCAATGTCCACAAGCAAGTGAATCAGTTCACGGGTTGATTTGTAGTGATCACTGGGTTTGTAAGACCACTGGCCACCCATGGTCATGCATGTTTCCCACGGCTCATCCAGCGGGGCTTCGGGGACTTTTTGTTCCGGGGTCCGGTAGTTTTCAAATTCGCCGCCGACGTCCCGGTCAACAATTAATATGCCGGGTTGGGCTGTTCGGGCGATTTCAGCAATTTTTGCCATCTGAATATCCTCTCGCGGCACTTTTACCCACCCGGCATCGAGCCAGAGAAGATCGACCGGGCCGTACTCAGTCAGAAGTTCTGTAATCTGGTTATGGACAAAGCGAATATAGCGTTTCCACCGTTCCGGGTGTTTGGTCGGATCATAGTTGGCTGTAGAGGCAATGCGTGGACTTTCCGGATCCCAGTAGTCCGGGCAATGCCAGTCCGCTTTTGAGTAATAAATGCCGATCCCGAATCCCTGTTCCCTGAATGCATCAAACACCCTCTTGGTTATATTTGCATCGGGATGGCTGTGGTAGGGGCAATCCGGCGAGGTGACTCGATAGTCTGTGTATTGGGTGTCGTACATACAGAAGCCGTCATGATGTTTCGTCGTAAAAACAAGGTATTTCATGCCGGCGTCTTTGGCCGCCTTAGCCCATTGTTCAGGATCAAAATCTGTTGGATTAAACAGTGTGTTCTGATCGAAGTACATTTGCATGAACGTCTCGGTGTCGTGGCCGGACTGGTCCCATTGTTCCAGTGAATCCCGTCCATACGGTTCCTTATCGACAATGGGCCAGGATTCAACCGCCCCCCATACACTGTAGATGCCCCAGTGGATAAACAAACCGAATTTCAATTCCTGCCACCATTGCAGTTTCCGGATTACACTTGGGTCTGTCTGCTCTGTCATACGTGTCCTCAAAACAGCGATTGCGGCGGTCAATTACCACCAGCGCTGTTCACCGTTATGGATGGTGAATATCCGTTCAAGCTTTTCAGAGTCCTCTTGCACCAGCCAGTAGAGTCGATTGGCTGGTAAATTGTCAAAAGATACGGATTCTTCGTGAGTCGTTTTCGCGTGCAGTACAAAAATATATATATCCTCTGAATTGTATTTACATTATATCATTCACAGCCATCCCACAGCAAATCAAATGTGAGAGGGTTCTTCTAAAGTAGCGGGAAATGAGTTACACTAATATCGCGAAATAATTAGGAGTAACTCATGAAACCCGCTAAGCATGAATATACCATTCTCAAGCAAATATGCCAGCATATTCCGGCTCATCCCGTGCCAAAACTTACCGGCCCGGGCAAATCGAAATCATGGTTAGCAACTCATTAACACGACAATATCGACTGGCCGAAGGTGCTTCCGTTACCGGCCATCTCGAACGCATCAAGGGCAAGCTCACACTGGTGGACATTGAAACCCTTGGCGGACTCAAGCCGGATGATTTTTCCAAACGGCCGGGATTTAAAGATTTGGTTGCTGTCGACCCGCATGAACGGTTTGATCTGGGTGCTTGCGGGACCGACAGTATGCGTATCATCGACCTGATTGCCCCCATTGGTAAGGGGACACGGCAGTTGATTGTCTCGCCGCCAAAAGCCGGAAAAACCGTGCTCTTGGAGCAGATCGTCGGGGCCATTGAAAACTGCGCCCCGCAAACTCGCACCATCGTGCTGCTAATTGACGAGCGCCCGGAAGAAGTGACCCTGTTTCGCCGAGCTGTCAGCAATGCAGAGGTCATCGCCAGTACGATTGACAACAAAACAGAAGAACATGTGGAACTGACCCAGCTGATGCTGGCCCATGTGCAAATAGAGCTGGAATGTGACCGGGATGTGGTTTTGGTAATAGACAGCCTGACCCGG